>JAYUZI010000123.1:0-16599 GCA_043751915.1 Gammaproteobacteria bacterium
ACCGAGCGGGCGCGAATGAGCCGGAATTCGCCGCTCGCAATGTCGATCGCGAGCAGGCCCTGCACGCGACCGGCATCGACAATCAGGTCGACGCAGAAATGCTCGTCGAAGCGGCGGATCGAAGGGTATCTGATCGAGGTCTGGAACAGCGTGTGCAGCATGTGGAAGCCGGTCTTGTCGGCCGCGAACCAGGTGCGCTCGATCTTCATGCCGCCGAAGGCGCGCACGTTGGCGTGGCCATCGGATCGGCGGCTCCACGGGCACCCCCAATGATCCATCTGCACCATTTCCTGGTGCGCCTGGGCCACGAAGTACTCCACCACGTCCTGCTCGCACAGCCAGTCGCCGCCCGCTACGGTGTCGTGGAAGTGGGCCTCCAGGGTGTCGTGCGCCTGGGTGACCGCCGCGGCGCCGCCTTCGGCCGCCACCGTGTGGCTGCGCATGGGATAGACCTTGGAGATCAGCGCGACGCTGAGCGAGGGGTGGGATTCAGCTATGGCGATCGCGGCCC
Source organism: Gammaproteobacteria bacterium (assembly GCA_043751915.1). GTDB lineage: Bacteria > Pseudomonadota > Gammaproteobacteria > Steroidobacterales > Steroidobacteraceae > FEN-1191. The sequence goes on from JAYUZI010000123.1 coordinate 512, forward strand.
GGAGCCCCGCGCCCCCGGCGCCGACGATCGCCACATCGACCTCTACGACGTCCATGAGATGTGCTGCGCTAGCGCACCAGCACGAGCTTCTGGTAGAGCCCGCCGAAATAGGTCTGCTTGGCAACGGACGCCGGCCGCGCCCGGACGGGCATGAAGGCCTCGATCTCGTGCGCCCACAGGTCCATCGCGTAGGGTTCGAGCTTCCTGAAGATGGCCTTCATCAGCAGCCGCAGTGGGTGCAGGAGCACGGGCCGGTGATAGTCCACGATGATGATCCGGCCTCCCGGCTTGACCACCCGCAGGGCCTCGGCGAGCGTTGCGGAGCGCACGGGTCGCGGCTGCTCGTGCAGCAGAAAGAACAGCAGTACCTGGTCCTGGCTCGCGTCCGGGTACGGGAGCGATGACGAATCGCCGTGCAGCAGTGCCACGCGTTCATCGGGCGGCAGTTTCCGGCTGAGGTTCCGCAGCTGGATCGGCAGGATATCGAGCACGTCGAGGCGCGCGTCCGGCCCGAGGCGCTGCTGGAGCCGGGGGGTCAGGTTGCCGTAGACGCAGGCGACCTGCAGTGTGCTGCCCTGCACGGGCGAGCCCATTTCAGCGAGCGCGGCATCACGCAGGCGGGCGTAGTTGCCGAACAGGATCAGGTTGACAAGCCACTCGCGCTCAAAAAAATGCACGGCCTTTGGATGGACGTAAGCCCACCAGTACAACTGCTGCAGGTAGTGGGGGACGGCCAGGGCGCGAGTCGCAGACCTCGCGGCAGCTGGCAGGGGTGCCGTCGCCGCCTCAACCGGTGGTGTCATCAGCATCTTTTTTGATTCTCATGCCACGGAACCCGAGGTAAGGGAGTTCGCCCGATACCTGATGGTAATCGGATTGCCGGCAATTCCTCTTTCGCTTTTCGCTATACGTGTCCCACCGGGCGCAGGCGCCTCGCGGCCGCCCGGCGGCTGGTTCTTGAGGGGTGAAGCTGCTATAAAGTGGCTGGAGAGCCGGCCCCTGAGCTGGTACTGACCTGAATTATAAGAACTAATCCAAGAGGTAAGAAAATGAATTTACAGAAAATTCTGGGCCTGATCGCCGTGGCCCTTGCCGTCGTAGGTGCCTTCGTCACTATCCCCAACGTCGCAGCGGTACTGGTGGTTCTCGGGCTGGTCATCGGCTTTTCGATCGACGGCGCCGACCATGTAAGGGTGATTGTCTCGGCACTCGCGTTGGGCGCGCTGTCCGGTACGCTGGGCAGCATTCCGGCGGTGGGCGTTCACCTGGCCAACATCCTGGGAAGTATCGGTGTGGTCACAGCGGGCGCGGCGATCATGATCATCCTGCGCAACGTGTACGCGCGCTTCAAGCCCTGATCGCAGGTCAGTCAGCTCGGCACCGTGTCTGCGCAGCTGGCCGGTGCACAGGAAACGCCCGCGATGATGCGGGCGTTTTCTTTTCCATGATCATGGGCGCAGCGCAATGGCGCCGGCGTTTTCCGGTCGCCGGCCGCGCTTGCCGGCATAAAACGTGCGGATGCGGTCAAGATCCTGATCCACATTTCCGGACAGATTCATATACGTATCAATTCCGACCGTGCGCGTGGCGTAGTCGATGAACCCCAGACCCACCGGCAGGCCCGCTGCGACCGCGATCTGGTAAAAGCCCGATTTCCAGTGGTTGGTGCGGGAACGGGTCCCTTCGGGGGTCAGCACGAGCCACATCCACTCCTGCCGGGCGTACTCCGCGAGCACACTGGCTACGAATCCTGAATGCTGGCCGCGCCTGATCGGGATGCCGCCGATGCGTTGCAGGAGCCGGCGTGCCGGCCAGCGGAACAGCGTGTGCTTGCCGAGCCACCGGACCGGCAGGCCGGTGCTGGTCCGGTACAGCACGCCGATGATGAAATCCCAGTTCGAGGTGTGCGGGTAAACGACAATGATGCCCTTGGGTGCTGGCGGCGGCACCAGGACGGCACGCCAGCCAGCCAACCTGAGCAGGGCCCGCGCACATCGCGGCGCGAGCGATGGCATGCGGTCGATGGTTTCGGGTCGGCGCGACTCCATGGCTCATGTTTGCACAGTTGCAGGCAATGACCAATTGGAGCCCCCTGCACGTACAATGACGGCAGGGTTTAGCATTTCATGGTGGTGCAATGGAAGAGGTTGGCGGGCTGATGGGCAAGGTGGCCTTGATAACCGGCGCCACCTCGGGCATCGGGCACGCAATCGCCGAGCACTTCGCAGAAGGCGGTGCGCAGCTGATGCTGACAGGCCGCAACGAGGCTGCTGGCACCAGGCTCGCGCAGGACCTTGGGGCCCGATTCCTCGCAGGAGACATCACCGACCCGCAGTTTCCCGATCGCCTGGTCGCCCAGACCCTGGCGGCCTTCGGCGACCTCGACATACTCGTCAACAATGCCGGCGTCACGCATCGTGGCACGATCCTCGAGACCAGTGATGAGGATTGGGCGCGGGTGATGGAGGTCAATGTTACGGCGGTCATGCGTTGTTCGCGCGCGGCCGTGCGTCACATGGTGACGGTGGGGAGCGGGTGCATCGTCAACATCGCCTCCGACTTCGCGATGGTGGGCGGTGGGCGTGAGGTGGTCTACTGCGCGTCGAAGGGCGCCATCGTGCAGCTCACCCGGGCAATGGCCCTCGATCACGGGCGCCAGGGCATTCGGGTCAATGCCGTCTGCCCGGGCGACGTCGAGACGCCGATGCTGCTCGAGGGCATTCGCTCAGGCGGGGAGGAGATCCTCGCGGGCCTCGCACGTAAAGGCGCTGCATTTCCGCTCGGCCGGGTCGGCCGGCCGCTTGAAGTCGCCAGCGTCGTGGCTTTTCTCGCCTCCGGCGCGTCCAGTTACGTCACCGGCGCCGCCTGGCTGGTCGACGGCGGCAATACGGCGGGGTGATCTTGATGAGCCTCATCGCATGCGACTACGTCGATAGCAAACGCTACCCGATCGGAGAAACCGGTACCGCCCGCGACGCGCTGGTCGCGCAGCTGCGCCACGAGCTCGATACGTTCGGTTGTGCCGTACTGAAGGGCTTCGTGACAGCCGGACGCCTGGGCGAGCTGGTGGCCGAGTGCGTTCGCGTCGCCGTCCACGGTCATCGCAATTTCAACCGCACCAATGCCTATTTCACGCACGATCGGCCAGAGCTGCCCGCCAGCCACCCGTTGCGCCGCTTTTGCGATCGTTCCAATGCCTTCGTACCTGCGGACAATTTTGGCGCGGAGAGCATCCTGCGCGGCATCTACGAGTGGCCGGCGTTCGCGCCGTTCATCCAGGCGGCGCTCGGCGAGGCGCGTTTCTACCGCTACGCCGATCCGCTTGCGGATGTGATCGTCAACCTGACCGAGAGCGGCGCCGGGTTTCCCTGGCATTTTGACACCAACAACTACACCGTGACGCTGGCGATCCAGAACGCGGAGTCCGGCGGCGAGTTCCAATACAGCCCGCACCTGCGCACGCCGACCGACGAGAACTATGCCGGCGTGCAAGCCGTGCTCGACGGCGATCCCGACCTCATCCGTACACTGCATCTGGAGCCCGGCGACCTGCAGATCTTCAAGGGTCGCTATTCCCTGCATCGTGTTACGCCGCTCGCGGGCGCGAGGGTGCGCTATGTGGCGATCTTCAGTTTCGTGGAGGAGCCGGGCATGGTTGGTAGGCCCGAACGAACACGCCAGCTTTATGGCCGGGTCCTGCCCGTGCATTGGGAACGGGCCGGCCTGCGCTCCGACGCGCTGATCGACTGAACAGTGGCCGGCAGTCCGATGTCCCGTGATGGCAGCCAGGCCGCGCAGCGTGATCGCTTCGATCTGACGGGCGCCCTGCGGACGATGAAAGCCATCGTGACCACCGGCAATGGCGGTTACGACAAGCTCGAGTATCGCGACGTGCCGATGCCCGGACCCGCCCCGGGCGAAGTCCTGTTGCAGGTGCTGGCCGCCGGCGTCAACAATACGGAAATCAATACGCGTCTGGGCTGGTACTCCTCGACCGTGACCACGGGCACCGCGGACGAGGCCGTGGCCGCTGAAACGAGCGCCACCGCGAGAGCCGACGGCGGGTGGAATGCCGCGACGTCCTTTCCCTTCATCCAGGGCACCGATTGCTGCGGCCGCGTCGTCGCGGTCGGTCGCGGTGGCGACGAGCGAATGATGGGCATGCGCGTGCTGGTGAGGCCGTGCATGCGGCCGCTGGGATTCCAGTCGATGGAAAGCGTCTGGATGGCCTCGGACTTCGACGGCGCGTTCGCCCAATTCGTGAAGGTGCCGGCCGCGGAAATATTTGCCGTGCAATGCGAGTGGAGCGACGCGGAACTGGGCTCCATTCCCTGCGCCTATGGCACGGCGGAAAACATGCTGCAGCGGGCCGGGCTGATGCGCGGCGAGCACATCCTGGTCGCCGGCGCTTCGGGCGGCGTAGGTTCCGCGGCTGTGCAGCTGGCCAAGCGGCGCGGCGCGGTGGTGACGGCAATCGCCGCGCGGGCAAAGATGGATCAGGTGCGATCGATCGGCGCCGATCGCGTCATCGATCGCGCCGCAGATATCGCGACCAGCCTCGGTGAGAAATCGATAGACCTCGTCGTCGACAACGTGGCTGGGCCGGCGTTCCCGGGCATGCTCCGGGTATTGCGGCGCGGCGGGCGCTATGTGTCTTCGGGTGCGATCGGTGGCCCAATGGTCGCACTCGATATGCGGACGTTTTATCTGAAGGACTTGACGCTGATCGGCTGTACTGCGTGGGACGAACCGGTGTTTCCAAACCTCATCGGCTACATCGAGCGCGGCGAGATCCGGCCGCTGATCGCGAAGACCTTCCCGCTCGAACGGATCGCCGACGCGCAACGCGAGTTCCTCGAGAAGCAGCACGTTGGAAATTTCGTGCTGATTCCGCCACCCGTGGAGCGATCGACGGATGGATAAGCCTGACACAGTGAGCTGGGCCGACTTTGAGCGCATTGGTCTTCGTGCCGGGACCATCCGCAAGGCCGAGGCATTCCCGGATGCGCGCAAGCCGGCCTTCAAGCTCTGGATCGACCTGGGGCCGCTGGGCGTTGTGACCTCCAGTGCCCAGCTGACCGCGCTCTACACGGCGGAATCGCTGGTGGGGCGGCAGGTCCTCTGTGCGACCGGCCTGGGATCGAAGAGAATAGCGGGCTTCAGGTCGGAGGTACTGACCACCGGGTTTCTGCGCCAGGATGGCGCTGTCGTGCTGGCCACGCTGGATCAGCCAGTCGCGGACGGCACGCCGCTGGCCTAGAAGGGGTGCCTTGCGGCCGTCGCAGGCGCCAGGGGCAGTTCGACAGGATCTACCCAGATCGGGTTGCTGTAGGCCTTGCGACCCTGCGCGTCCTCGACGACCAGCGCATACCAGGTGGCATGCGCGGTGCGCAGCTCGAAATCAACGTGGCTCCGCTCTGGATTGCCGTCAAAGGACCTGCTGGCCGCGCTCATGCCGCCACCGATGAGTTCAGCCCGGTTGAGGCCGGCGACGGACTCTAGGTCAAAGCTCAGCTTGAATGCCGCGCCCGGCTTGACCTGCAACGTGTCGCCGAAATCGACGACAGGGTAGATCAGCGGGCCGTAACTCACATACGCATGACCGGAGCGGAGCGCCGCGAGGTAGGCAGGCGCCGTGAGGGCGCCATCGACATGAGCGTAGGCGCGGATGCGCCCCGAGAGTACGTTCCAGACGTCGTGCGTATCGGTGCCGGCGCTGAGGTAATAGCGGTGGCCGGCGTTCCAGAATTCCCACATGCGATGGAACACCGCCTCGTCGGTTTCGGTTTCGGTGGCGTTGATTTCCACCAGCTCGAACGCCGGATTGAAGCCGCCCGGAGCAACACCCGCGGCCAGGCTGGTGAAATAGCCGTAGGGAATCAGCGGGTGATTGACCTGCACGATGCTGGCGCCGAGCCGGCGCGCCTCCGCGAACAGTGCATCCACGCTCGCCGTGCTGGTGTCAACTGCCAGGCTCATTCCGGCATCGATCGGATAGGCGTTGAAGTGGCCCCAGGACGGCGACAGCTCCACCCCGGCAATGAACGGCACATGCCGACGGCGTGCAATCGCCTGCAGCGCGGGCAGGTTCGCGAGCGAGTCGTGGTCGCTGACGAACAGCAGGTCGAGGCCGGCGGCGAGCTGTGCGCGCGCGAGGTCGGCTGGCGGGGTGACCGCCTCTGCCTGGTCGGCGTGGTGATGCAGGTCGGCGCCATACCAACCGCGTGCTGCCGGCGCGAATTGCCGCGTCAGGGCGAGCTTTGCGACCTGCGTGCCGCCGGGCGCGACGCTGAGATTGATGTCGCGCGCCGCGCCGGTGAAGCCGCCGCCGGAAGAGACCGCCAGCGTGTAGCGACCGGGCGCAATGGCGAGCTCGAGCCGGCCCCGGTGCTCGAGCTCGGTAAAGAAGGTCTTCCGGCCCAGGAATTCGACCAGCGGTTGCTGGCCCTGGCTGATGGCGATCCGCGCATCCAGCGCCCGGCCGGTTGCGGAATCGGTGATCTCGAAGCGGACACGGCCCGGGGCTTCCAGCCCGCGAAAATCTCGCGTCTGTGTCTGGCCAGCCTTGAGCGACAATGGAACCCTTTGGGTCTGGCTGTGGTCCCGGGCGGTGGCGTACAGCTGGTAGTCGCCGACGGGCAGTGCCAGCTCGTAGACACCCGCGGCGCCCAGCGTCCAGGCGTAGGGCTGCCCCGATTTCTCGATGACGATGACCGGCTGTGCAAGCTTTCGGCCGTCGCTCCCGGTCACTGTGCCACGGACTTGTCCGGCGGCGAGCTGCTTGCGTTCAATCTCCGCGCTGACCACCGGGGCAAGGTCGCCGCTCGCTCCGACCTGCAACCAGCCTTCGAAGCTCCGGCTCTCGCCCGGCGCCAGGGAGTGCAGCTGATACAGGTCGCGCGAGCCGTGGGCGACGTGCGTCAAATACGGGGCATGCAGCGCGATGAACCACTGCCCGTCGTAGGCGACGGTGCGATCGGCCAGTGCCGCGTCCGCCGCGCCCGCCTCGACCCCGTTGAGCCCCGGCACGCGGAAACGGAAGCCGCTATTGGGCCAGAGCGTCAGTCCCGAGAGCAGGTCCTTCAGTACGGCGTCGCCGCCGTTGGCCATCGTCGTTACTATCTCGATGTGGTCGGACCCGGTGAGCAACGTGTATGTGGTCGTGATCGTGACTGCCCCCCAGTCACGTACGGTGCGGACTACGGCTTGTTCGGGGCCGCGCTCGACAACCTCGATCTTTTGATAGGTGTTGGGCCAGGCCGACCAGTCATTGGGAATGAAATCGGCGAACACGACACGGTCGTGACCGACCCGGCCGCCGCTCACGGGCGCCAGGTCGATGAGGGCCCCGCGCGGGACTCCGTAGGGCGCGGGCGATTGCACGGCAAGTGCGAAGGCCAGTTTTTCGTTGCTGACCGTGATGTCGCGCTCCGCCCGCGCATCGCCAGCGACAATCGTGGTCGGGCCCACGACGACCGTTACGGCGGCGCGTACCGGCAGTGCAAACCCGGCGCCCAATGCCAGCAGTGCCAGCAGGCTGGCCACGTGCCCTCGGTGTCGACGGTTCCGCATCGGCCAAGCATGCGGCAGCACGCCTGGCAATTCCAGCCAGATCAGCCATGCTAAGCTTCTGGGCGGGTACCAGGAGCGACCCATGAACGACAACGACATCGTCATTGAGGCGTGGAACACCGTCCTGTTCGACAAGTTCCTGCGCTTCAAGCATCTGCTGATCGCGGGCCTCGCGGGCCACAGCGACGAAGTTTTCTCGCGCCACCCGTTCCCGAGCGGGGCGGGCGTGCTCGACGTGGGTTGCGGCTTCGGCGACAGCACGGTGCGCATCGCCCACGAGGTGGGTCCAAAGGGCGAGGCCGTTGGCACCGATTGCGCCGCCAATTTCATCGCGATGGCCGAACGGGATGCGCGTGCCGCCGGCGCCGGCAATGTCACGTTCTTCTGCGCTGATTCACAGTGCGACGATCTGCGCGGCCCGTACGACCATGCTTTCGCGCGCTTCGGCACCATGTTCTTCATGATGCCGGGCGCGGCGCTGCGCAACATCCGCAAGGCGCTCAAGCCCGGTGGCGTGTTCACGCAGGTGGTGTGGCGCAAGCGCGAAGACAACCCCTGGTTGCATGACGCGGAGCTGTGCGTACGCGGCATCGTCCCGGTGGTCTCGCACGAGGAGAGCGATCAGGTGCACTGCGGGCCTGGGCCCTTCTCGATGTCAGGCCCCGACATGGTCAGCTCGATGATGAAGGCGGCGGGATTCAATGGCATCAGCTTCGAGCGCTTCGACACCGATATCTGCATCGGGCGCGATCTCGACGACGCGATCGAATTCGCGATGGCGCTGGGCCCGGCCGGCGAGATCATCCGGATGGCGGGCGAAGAAGGCGAGCGGCTGAAGTCGCAGGTGGTGGTCGCGCTCCGCCAGACGTTGTCGCGTTACGTGCGACCGAGCGGCGTGTGGGCGCCCTCCAGCACCTGGTTCGTCACGGCGCGCAACGCCGCCTAGATGGCGAGCGGCAGGTCTGTTCTTGGCGCTCAGCGCAACGGTCCACTCCTTTGAGGTCACGCTTAACGATGCCGATCGGGGCGTGCATGCGTCGCTCGATTTCCGCGTCGCGCGCCACCCTTCGGAGACGGCCGAGTACCTGCTGACGCGTGTACTGGCCTATTGCCTGGAATACACCGAGGGTCTCACGTTTTCAAAAGGCGGACTCTCCGACCCCGACGTGCCGGCGCTCTCGATCCGCGACCTGACCGGGGTGCTCCAGAGCTGGATCGAAATCGGTACGCCCGAATCGGCGCGGCTCCACAAGGCGGCGAAAGCCTCGCCGCGGGTGGCGATCTATTCGCACAAGGATGTCACGAGTCTGCTCGAACGCCTCTCCTCTGAAGCGGTGCATCGGGCCGACAAGATCGAAATCTACGCCCTCGACCCGGTGTTTCTGGCGGCGCTGGTGGCACGGCTCGAGCGGCGCATGCGTTTTGACCTCGCGGTAAGCGACCGGCAACTCTACCTGTCGGTGGGTGAGGAGACTCTGAGCGGCGCCGTGACGGCTCATGGCCCCGGTATGGGGCGTTAGGCTCTCACACCCCGATCGGGGTTGAATTCCGGGGGTACAAAGCACTAGAATCCGCCCCCGGTGGCCGGAGCGGGCTTGAGAGGCGGTTCCGTGCAGTCGCAGATGGTGCGGCCAAGAGCTTGATTAGAAAGCCCCACTCGGGGCTTTTTGCGTTTTGGTGGGCCGCTGGCCCTTTTTTTTGGTTTGGGTTTCGGATTGGCGGCCGGAGTGGTTCATGGCGGCGGGCTTGAGCGAGAAGCTGATCGGGCTCGTGGAGCCCCTGCTGGGAAACCTGGGCTTCGAGCTCGTCGACCTGGAAATGTCAGCCGGCCACGGTTCGGGAATGCTGCGGGTGTTCATCGATCGGGCCGAGGGTGTCGGCATCGAGGACTGCGAACGGGTCAGCCGGGAAATCTCGGCGCTGCTCGACGTGCACGATCCGATACCGATGGCCTACCGGCTCGAGGTATCGACGCCGGGGCTCGACCGGGTGCTGCGCACCCCCGCGCATTTCGCGCGCTTTGCTGGGGCGCAGGCGGAGATTGAACTGGCGGCGCCGCGCGACGGGCGGCGGCGCTTTACGGGACGGTTGGCGCAGGTGGGCGCGACCGGCATCGAATTGACAGTGGACGGCGCGCAGGTGCCGTTGGGTTACGCGGACATTTTCCGCGCGCGGCTGGTACCGGAGTGGCCAGACACCACGAGCAAAGGTAGAAAGCGATGAACAAGGAAATCCTCCTGGTGGTCGACGCGGTCTCGAACGAGAAGGGCGTCGACAAGGAAATCATCTTCGAGGCGCTCGAAGCCGCGCTCGCGGCCGCGGCACGCCGCAAGCACAGCGAGCTGTGGGACGTGCGCGTCGCCATCGATCGCAAGACCGGCGAATACGAGACTTTCCGCCGCTGGAAGGTGTTCGCCGACGATTCACGCGAAATTGAAAACCCGGAAGCCGAGTTGCGGCTCGAGGACGGTCTCGACATCGACAAGAACACCGCGCCTGGCCAGTACGTCGAGGAGCCGATGGAATCGGCACTGTTCGGCCGCATCGCCGCGCAGCAGGCCAAGCAGGTCATCGTGCAGAAGGTACGCGAGGCCGAGCGCGCGCAGGTTGTCGAGCAGTACCGGGAGCGGGTGGGCACGCTGGTGAGCGGCGTGGTCAAGCGCATCGATCGCAATGGTATCTACGTCGACCTCGGCAGCAATGCCGAGGGCTTCGTGTCACGCAGCGATATGATCGTGCGCGAGCAGCTCAAGCCCCAGGACCGCGTCAAGGCGTTCCTTAAAGAGGTGCGCGCCGAGCCGCGTGGCCCGCAGTTGTTCCTGACGCGCACCGCGCCGGAATTCCTGATCGAGCTGTTCAAGCTGGAAGTGCCGGAAGTCGGGCAGGGAATGATCCAGATCCTCGCCGCGGCCCGCGACCCGGGGATCCGCGCCAAGATCGCGGTCAAGAGCAACGACCCGCGCATCGACCCGGTGGGCGCCTGCGTCGGCATGCGCGGCTCGCGTGTGCAGGCGGTCTCCAACGAGATCGCCGGTGAGCGCGTCGACATCATTCCCTACGACGCGAATCCGGCGCAATTCGTCATCAATGCGATGTCGCCTGCCGAAGTGCAGTCGATCGTGGTCGACGAGGAAAAGCACGGCATGGATATTGCGGTCGCCGAAGACAAGCTGTCGCAAGCCATTGGCCGCGGCGGGCAGAACATCCGGCTCGCCAGCCAGCTCACGGGCTGGGAACTCAACGTCATGACCGAGTCGGACGCCGAGACCAAGAGCGAGGCGGAGTCGAAGGCGCTGATCGCCGTGTTCATGAAGCAGCTGGACGTAGACGAGAACGTCGCCAGTATCCTGGTGCAGGAAGGTTTCTCGACTATAGAAGAAGTGGCTTACGTGCCGGCCGCGGAGCTGGCGGGCATCGAAGAGTTCGACGAGGACATCATCAAGGAACTGCGCAATCGGGCGCGCGACGTGCTGCTGACGCAGGCGATCGCCAGCGAGGAATCGCTCGATGACTCGATGCCGACCGAAGACCTGCTGACGCTCGAGGGCATGAGCCCGGACCTGGCGCTGGCACTGGCGCGCCGCGGCGTGCGCTCGCGCGAGGATCTCGCCGACCAGGCAGTCGATGACCTGGCGGACATCGAGGGCCTTTCGCCCGAGGAAGCCGGGAGTCTGATCATGAAGGCCCGCGCGCCGATGTTCGAGGCCCAGCACCATGGCTGAGGTGACGGTAAGCCAATTCGCCGACGCGTTGAAAGTGCCGGTCGACAAGCTGCTCGCGCAGCTCGGTCAGGCTGGCATCAGCGTCTCCGGAGCCGATGGCCTGATCAGTGAGGATGCCAAGCTCGAACTGCTGACACACCTGCGGCGCAGCCACGGCAGTGGTACGGGAGCGGAAGGTTCGGCGCCGGCGCGCATTACGCTCAAGCGCAAGACGCAGAGCGAACTGAAGCTCGCCAGCACCCAGGGGCGCGCGCGTACCGTCAACGTCGAAGTGCGCGTCAAGCGCACATACGTCAAGCGCGATGTGCTCGAGGAACAGAATCGCGCGGCCCAGGAACAGGTCGACGCGCAGCGGCGCGAAGTCGAGGCCGCACAGCAGGCCGTTATTGCGAAGGCCGAGGCTGAGCGCCGCGAGCGCGAATCGCTGGAGTCGGCGAACCGGCGGCTGATCGAAGCGGAGCAGGCCAAGGTCCGCGCCCAGGAAGAGGCGCGGCGCCAGGCGGAACAGCGATCCCAGGAAGATGTCGAGCGCCAGCGGCGCGGCGGCACCGAGGCGCGTCGCGAAGAGCCGGCGCGCCCGGCCCATGCGCCCGCGCGCGAGAAGCCCGAAGCGAAGGCCGCGGATGAAACGCGTCCGAAATTCGGCGGCCGGCAGGAATTGCACATTGCCGGCGACGTCAGCGCGCGGCACAAGAAGAAGAAGCGCCTCAGGGCGCGCACCGCGCCTGCGGACGCCGAGCAGCGGCATGGCTTCGAGAAGCCGACCGCACCGGTGAAACGCGACGTGGCGATCGGCAATACCATCACGGTCGCGGACCTGGCGCAGCAACTGGCCATCAAGGCCACTGAAGTCATCAAAGTGCTCATGAACATGGGCGTGATGGCGACCATCAACCAGGCGATCGACCAGGACACCGCGATCCTCGTGGCCGAGGAACTCGGGCACGCTGCGACGGCCGTCCAGGAAGAACAGATCGAGGCCGACTTGCAGGGCCTCAATGCCGACGAGCTCCAGGAAACGCGGGCTCCCGTGGTCACGGTGATGGGACACGTTGATCACGGCAAGACTTCACTCCTCGATTTCATCCGCAGCACCAAGGTGGCCTCGGGCGAGGCGGGCGGCATCACCCAGCACGTCGGCGCCTACCACGTGAAAACGGCTCGCGGCATGATCACGTTCCTCGACACACCGGGCCACGCGGCCTTTACGGCGATGCGTGCCCGCGGCGCCAAGGTCACCGATGTGGTGGTGCTGGTGGTCGCGGCCGACGACGGCGTGATGCCGCAGACCATCGAGGCCATCCAGCATGCGCGCGCCGCCGGCGTGCCGATGGTGGTCGCGGTCACCAAAGTCGACAAGCCGGATGCCGATCCGGAAAAAGTCCGCAACGAACTGGCGAAGCAGGAAGTCATTCCCGAGGAATGGGGCGGGCAGAATATTTTCGTCAACGTTTCGGCGCGCACCGGCGCCGGTGTCGACCAGTTGCTGGAAGCCATCCTGCTGCAGGCGGAAGTGCTTGAGCTCAAGGCGCCGCGCAGCGGACCGGCGAGCGCCTTCGTGGTCGAGGCCAGCATGGAAAAAGGCCGTGGCGCGGTGGTCACGGCGCTGGTCAAGAAGGGCACGCTCAGGCGGGGTGATTATATTCTGGCGGGCAGCGAATTCGGTCGGGTACGCGCCATGTTCGACGAGGCGGGCAACCCGGTTGAAGAAGCCGTGCCGTCGGTCCCGGTGGTCGTGCTGGGGCTTTCCGGCGCACCCAATGCCGGCGATGAGCTGCTGGTGGTCGAGAACGAGCGCCGTGCCCGCGAAGTCGCGGTTCATCGCCTCGGCAAGACGCGCGATGTCAAGCTGGCCAAGCAGGGTGCGCGCAGCGAAGACGTGTTCTCGACGCTCGGCGAGGCCAAGGTGAGCCAGGTCGCGGTGCTCATCAAGACCGACGTGCAGGGCAGCGCGGAGGCGTTGCGCGACGCCCTGAACAAGCTGTCAACCGACGAAGTCGCGGTACGCATCATCGCCAGCGGTGTTGGCGGCATTACCGCTTCCGATGTGCAGCTCGCCGCGGCCTCGAAGGCCCGCATCATCGGCTTCAGCGTCCGCGCTGACAGCGGCGCGCGCGAAGCGGTCAAGGAAACAGGCGTCGAGATCCGCTACTACAGCATCATTTACGAAGCCATCGACGATGTGAAGCAGCTCATGAGTGGCCTGCTGGCGCCCGAAATCAGGGAAACGATCGTCGGCGTGGCCCAGGTGCGCGATGTGTTCCGCTCCAGCAAGTTCGGGGTCGTGGCCGGGTGCCTGGTGACCGAAGGCGCCGTGAAGCGCAACAATCCGATCCGCGTGCTGCGCGACAACGTGGTGATATTCGAGGGCGCTCTCGAATCGCTCCGGCGCTTCAAGGACGACGTCGGCGAAGTGCGGGCGGGGACCGAGTGCGGCATCGGCGTGAAAAACTACCAGGACGTGCGGGCCAACGACCAGATTGAGTGCTATTCGCGCACTGAAATCATCCGCACGATCCAGTAGGCCGAGGAACCGGCCTCAGCCCATGCCGCAGTACAATTCGCGCCACCAGCGCATCGAGGCGCAGATGCAGCGTACGCTCGCGACGCTGGTGCCGCGCGCGGTGAAGGATCCGCGCGTCGGCAACCTGACCATCACGGCGGTGTCGCTGCTCGAGGATCTGAGCGCGGCGCGCGTCTGGTTCCTGCCCTTTGGCAAGGGCCGCGATACCGCGCAGATGTTGGCTGGCTTGCAGAGCGCCTCCGGGTTCCTGCGTGGCGAGGTCGCTCGGCAGCTTGGACTGCGGCACGCGCCAAGGCTGGAATTCCTGCTCGACACGGCGCTCGAACAGGCGCAGTCGCTCACGGCTCTGATCAATACCGCGGTGGCGACCGACAAGGCACTGGGAGATGCCGCTGCGGGCAAGCCGGAGGTCGGCGCGGCGAGCGCCGATGAACCCTGACACATCCCGCGCGGTGCGGAATCCTGCTGCTCGACAAGCCCCTCGGGCTGTCTTCCAACGCTGCCCTGCAGCGGGTGCGTCACCTGCTCGGGCGCCCGAAAGCCGGGCACACCGGCAGTCTCGATCCGCTCGCGACCGGCATGCTGCCGATCTGCATCGGCGAGGCCACCAAACTGGCTGGCGCGCTGCTGGCCGGCACCAAGGCCTACACCGTTGCCATGCGTCTGGGTGAACGCACGGCCACCGGTGATGCCGAGGGTGAGATCGTCGAGCGTTGCCCGGTTCCACCCCTCGATGCGGCGTTGATCGGCGCCGCTCTGGCGCTGCAGCGCGGGCGCCAGCAGCAGATTCCGCCCATGTATTCGGCGCTCAAGCGTGACGGTCAGCCACTGTACAAGCTGGCGCGAGCGGGCCTCCATGTCGAGCGCGCGCCGCGTGACATCGAGATCTACGTGCTGGAATCGTTGGATTTCACGACCGACACGGTGCGATTGCGGGTGGAGTGCTCCAAGGGCACTTACATCCGGGTTCTGGTCGAGCAGCTGGGCCTGGCGCTTGGCAGCTGTGCCCACGTGATCGCGCTGCGGCGAGATTTTGTCGAGCCATTCAGGGACGAAGCTATGTACACCCTGGAGCAGCTGCAGGCCCTGGCCGGGCCGCCGCCGCTCCTGGACGCCGACCGGGCGGTCTCCCACCTGCCGCTCCTGGCCCTTTCTGTCGCCCAGTCGCGGGCCATCTCCTATGGGCAGGCCATCGTGGCCGAAGGGGCCCCAGCGGGCGAGTTGCGGCTTTATGACGCCTCGGGACGGTTCCTCGGCCTTGGCACCGCTGTTGCGGGCGGGGCAGTGCGCCCACTGCGCCTATTTGCTGCGGCCGCCGCGCAGGGCCGTAACTGACTGTTCCGCTTGAGGGTTGACGAAGCTGCCGCTACAATGCCCGGCTTCAAAATACGGGTCACATATCAGTACCAGAGGGTTTTCGCTCAATGGCTTTGTCCACCGAAAAGAAAAGCGACGTGCTCGCCCAATATCGCCGGGATCCAAAGGATACCGGCTCGCCTGAAGTCCAGGTCGCGCTGCTCTCGGAGCGTATCAACGGCCTGGGCGAACACTTCAGCACCCACAAGGCAGATCATTCCTCGCGCCGCGGTCTCGTGCGCATGGTGAACCAGCGGCGCAAGCTCCTGGATTACCTCAAGGCGACCAAGCCGGCGAGCTACCAGCAGGTAGTTGAGCGTCTTGGTCTGCGTCGCTAGCGCGGCGCCCGCGGCGCAGCCTGTGCGCCGCTCCCCCGACCATCCCATTTTTCAGAATCCCGAGGGTTGAAGCGTGACTGTCTTCAAAAAATCTTTTGCATTTGGACCCCATACCGTAACCATCGAGACCGGCGAGCTGGCGCGCCAGGCCAACGGCGCCGTGCTCGTGAGCATGGGCGACACCGTCGTCCTGGTGACCGCCTGCGCCGAAGCGAAGCCGCGCCCGGGGCGCGATTTCTTCCCGCTCACCGTGAACTACCAGGAAAAGACCTACGCCGCGGGCAAGATCCCCGGCGGCTTTTTCCGCCGTGAGGGGCGTCCTACCGAGCGCGAAACGCTCACCTCGCGACTGATCGACCGACCGATCCGCCCGCTGTTCCCGGACGGCTTCCTCAATGACATCCAGGTCGTCGCCACCGTGTTGTCGCTCGACCCGGAGATTCTGGCCGATGTGCCCTCACTGCTGGGTGCGTCCGCGGCACTGTGCCTGTCGGGCGTGCCGTTCAAAGGGCCGATAGGCGGCGCGCGCGTGGGTTATCGCAACGGCCAGTACGAACTGAACCCGAACCGCACCGA
>JAYUZI010000124.1:0-16122 GCA_043751915.1 Gammaproteobacteria bacterium
GCCGATGCGCGGCGCTTCGAGGCGCTGGGCGTGGCAGCGGAACACATCTGGATCTGCGGCAATATCAAGTTTGACCACGAGCCCGTCCCCGGCGTGCGCGAAAGCGGCCTGGCGCTGCGCACCCGTTATGCCGCCGCGCGGCCGATGTGGGTGGCAGGCAGTACCCATGCAGGTGAAGAGCAGGCGGCGCTGGCGGCGCATGAGGCGGTGCGCGCTGTGCGCGCTGATGCCTTGCTGGTGCTGGCGCCACGCCATCGGCCGCGTTTCGACGAGGTTGCGTCGCTGCTCGAATACAGCGGTCTGAACTGGCTGCGCCACACTGCGGCGCGCACCGGAGTGGTGGCAGGCGCTGAGCGTGAGGCCGGCGTTTCGGTGCTGCTGCTCGACACCATCGGCGAGCTCGAGAACTTCTACGCGGCCGCCGACGTGGCCTTTGTCGGCGGCAGCCTGGCGCCGATCGGCGGCCACAATCTGCTCGAGCCGGCGGTGCTTGGGGTGGCTACGCTCGCCGGTCCTTCGCAGGGCAATGCTCCCGACGTGGCGCGCGCGCTCACGGAGAGCGGCGGATTGCAGATCGTTTGCGACGGCAACGCGCTGGGCGCGGCGCTGATCGCATTGCTGGGGGACCAGGCAGCGCGTGTGCGCATGGCCAGCGCGGCGCAGTCCGCGGTTGCCGCGAATCGCGGCGCGCGCGCGCGCGTGCTGGAGCTCGTCAGGGAGCAGTTGGCGCGGCCGCCGGCGCCGCGGGCGCTGGTTCGGTAGGCGTGGATTCCGCGGGCGGCGGCGGCGGCGGTTCCGCCAGCCAGCCGTTGATCTGCGCAATCGTCGCGCGCTCGAGATTTCCGGCCGCCAGGCGCAGCACGATGATGTTGTTCAGATAGCCGTACTTCGCCTGCGCGTAGTTGGTCTGGGCCTGCACCAGCTGCTGGCGGGCCGTGAGTACGTCGATCGCGGTCTTGGTGCCGACCTCATAACCCGCCTCGGTGGCCTGGAGCGAGATCTTATTCGACTCGACGGCCTGCTTGAGCGCACCGACCTGCGCGATCTGGCTGATCACGCCCTGGTAGGAATCGCGCGCCAGCTGTTCGGTCTGGCGCAAGCTGCGCTCGTAGCCCGCCTTGCTGGCATTCCACAGGTAGTGGGCCTGGCGCACGCGCGACTGGGTGGCGCCGGCACTGAACAACGGCACCGTGACGCCTACGGACCAGACGATATCCTTGGTGTTCGTGGCAAAGCCGGTCAACGGATTGGGGACGTTCGTCGTGTTGGAATTGCTGAGGTCCCAGGAGCGGGTGGCGGAGGCATTGATCTGCGGCAAGTGCCCGCCGATGGCGGTGAGATAACCGTCGCGGGCAATGTCCGCGGACATGCGGCTCGCCACCAGGTTGGCGTTCTGGCTCAGCGCGGTGGTGACCCAGGCGTCTTCGCTGGCCGGGTCGGGCGCCAGCAACGGCATGCCGTCTCCGGGTTCGGACAACTGGCGGTATTTCTCGCCCGTCACCGCGCGCAACTGTTCCTGCGCGCTGGCGAGGGCGCGCTTCGCGGCGATCACGGCCGCAGCGCCGCTGTCGCGCGCGGCGCGCGCGATCTGCACGTCGGTGATGGCGATCAAGCCGACTTCGTAGCGCCGCTCCGCCTGTTCGAGCTGGCGCGTCACCGAGCGCAGCGCGCTCTCCTGCGCCGCCAGCGTGTCCTGTGCGCCCAGCACGCCGAAATACACCTGTGCAACGCGCGCGATCAGGTCTTCCCGCGCCGCCTGGTAGTCGGCCTCGCCCTGTGCCACGGAGCTGCTGGCCTGCTTGAGCGCTACCCAGTTGCTCCAGGAAAACAGGTTGACCCGCAGGTTGAGGTTGGCCAGCGCCGGCGTGCTCTGCCGTTGGCTGGCGACCCCCGTCCAGTTCTTGCTGGCGTTGGCATTGAGCGGCAGCATGTTGAGGATCGCCTGCGTGCGCGTTTCGCGGCTGGCCATGTGCAGGGCTTCGGCCTGCTGCATGGTCGGATCGGCGAGGAGGGCGTGATCGTAGACGGTCTGCAGGTCTTCCGCGCCGGCGGCGCCGGCAGCGCAGCTCAGGGCAAGGGCTGATAACCAGTGGCGATTCATGCGCAATACATCCGTATGTGGTTCGTTGCTGTCATTTCGGGCAGCCCGGGTCACTCGACCTGCAGGCTCGGATCGACGTCGCGCGCCCAGGCCTCGATGCCGCCGCGCAGGTTGCTTACCCTGGCAAAGCCACGGGCGGCGAGGAATTCCGCAGCCCGTTGGCTGCGCCCGCCCACCTGGCACATCACAATGATCGCCGCCTGGGCGTCAAGTTCCGCGTGCCGGGCCGGAATCTCGTGCAGCGGGATGAATACGCTGCCGGGAATGTGCCCGATCGCCACCTCCCAGGGCTCGCGGACATCGAGCAGACAACACTCACGGCGGGCGTCCATCATGGCTTTTAACCCGGCAGGGTCGATCTGGGTTACAGCGGCCATGATCAAAATTTGAACAATGGCGGGGTGGGCGCGTGTTCCAGCGCCTCGAGGCTGGTCTCGAACAGCACCTGCGAGCTGAATTCGGTGGCTCCGAGCCGCCGCACCAGCCGGGCCTCCATGGCGGGGCCCATTCCCACCACCACGAACAGCCGGCCGCCGTACTTCAGGGCACGCTCGAAGCGGGGCTGGTAGCTCGGGAGCGAAGCGGTAAGCACGATGGCGTCGTAGGCGGTTTCGCTGACCAGTGCGGCGCCATCGGCGGTGGTGACCTCGACGCTGCTGGCGCCTGCGGCGCGCAGGTTGGCGCGTGCTGCAGCGGCGATCTCGGCATGCAACTCGAGCGATTGCACGCGTCCACCCATGGCCGCCAGGCAGGCAGACAGGTAGCCCGAGCCGGTGCCGATCTCCAGCACCTGTTCGCCCTGGCGCAGGCTCAGCGACTGCAGCATGCGGCCCGCCAGCATCGGCGTCAGCATGTGCTTGCCGCAGGCGAGCGGCAGCGCGCAATCGGCATAGGCCAGCGAGCGCCAGGCGGCGGGCACGAAGTGCTCGCGCGGCACCGCGTGCAACGCATCGAGCGTGCGCGGGTCGGAGACCTCCCAGGTGCGCACCTGCTGGGAGATCATCTGTTCGAGTGCGGCTTGAGTGCTGTGCATGGGGGTCGCAATGATACCAAGGTTAACTTAATTCACGGGCGTCGCCGCCGGCTTGCCGGCGCTGCACGCTACAGCGGGAAAATCCGGCTGCCGGGCGCAACAAAGTCCTCATCATATGGTGAATTCGCCCTCCGGTGCGACCACCCGCTGGGCTATGCTGCAAGCACTAATTATGCGGCGCACCGCCAGGCGGTGGCGCAGCCAATATCAAAGAGGGAATGGCCGCAGCTTCATGTCGATCCTGGCGCTGTTTTGCCTGTTGTTCGCGCTGCTTGCGGTGGCGCTGCTGGTGCTGTATGCGATGCAGCGCCGCCAGCGCGGCGCGCTTGAGGAAGTGACGCGCCAGCTCCACCGCATCGCCGTGGGCGGCTCGCTCCGCGGCCGCATCGAGCTGGCCACCGACCAGCGTGAGCTCGCGGCACTGGTGACGGTTGCCAATCACCTGCTCACGCGTACTGGCACCGCGACGCCTGAATCCCAGCCGGCGCCGCCCGCTTCGGTGACCGAGCTCGGCGATCGCCTGCATGAAGCCGTGCTGATCCACGGGAAAGCCGGCATTCTCTACGCCAATCCGCAGTTCGCGGGGCTGATCGGCGCGCAGCCGGCCGAACTGATCGGACGACGGCTCGAAGATCTGGTGCCACCCGAATTCACGGAGTTGGTGGGCGAGAACATCCGCCATCGGCTCGCGGGCGAAGCCGCTGCGACGCGCTATGAAGTCGACCTGCTCGGTCTCCAGGGGCAGCATGCGCGCCTCGAGCTCAGCGCCTGGCCGGTTGATCATGAAGGCCAGCGCGCGTTGCTGATCGTGGGCGTGGAAGTGCTGCCGACGCAGACCGTGGCCGCGCTCGGCATGCCCGCCGCCGCGCGCTCGCGCGCGCGCGCCGCGCTCGAGTCGATGCCTGGCGCCGTGGTGACCGTCGATATGCACGGCCGCGTCGATTACCTGAACCCGGCCGCCGCTCTGCTCCTTGGCGTATCGGCCGATGCGGCAGCGGGAATGGCGCTCGAGGAACTGGCGCGCAACGCCAACGAGGCCGATCGCAAACTGCTCGCCGAGCCGGTCCACCAGGCGCTGGCGGCGGGACTGCCGGTGAATCTGGGCCGACGGCCGCTGGTGCTGGGCCAGGACGCCGCCGAGCGACTGGTCGAAGTGACCGCGGCGCCGCTCCGCGACGCGGTCGGCGATGTCGCCGGCGCGGTGCTGCTGCTGCACGATGTCACTGAATCGCGCGGCCTGACGCGCCAGATTTCCTACCAGGCCGCGCACGACGCGCTCACCGGCCTGGTGAACCGTCGTGAGTTCGAGCGCCGCCTGCAGGAGGCGGTCGAGGCCGCGCATCGCGGCGACGCCAATCACGTGCTGTGTTATCTGGACCTGGACCGCTTCAAGGTCATCAACGATACCAGCGGTCACCAGGCTGGCGACAGCCTGCTGCGCGATATCGCCAAGCTGGTGCGCGGCGGGGTGCGCGACTCGGACACCGTCGGGCGCCTGGGCGGGGACGAATTTGGCATGCTGCTGATGGGTTGCCCGCTCGACAAGGCGCGGCAGATTGCCGATGAAGTCTGCCGCCGCGTTGCTGATCACCGCTTCGTGTGGCGCGACCGCATTTTCAATGTCGGCGCCAGCATCGGCCTGGTGGAAATCTCCAAGGAATCGACCAGCATCGAGGAAGTGCTCGCAGCCGCCGATTCGGCCTGCTACCAGGCCAAGCGCCAGGGCGGCCATGTGACGGTGTACTCCGCGCGCGACGAAGTTCATGCACGCCAGAGCGGCGAGATTCACTGGCTGCAATTGCTCCAGAGCGCGCTCAAGGAGCACCGCTTCGAACTGTACTGCCAGCCGATCGTCGCGGCCTACGGCGACGGCGGTGTCGGCCCGGCGATGGAAGTGCTCGTGCGCCTGCGCAATGACGCGGGCGAACAGGTGTCGCCGGCGGACTTCCTGCAGGCCGCCGAGCGTTATCGCCTGATGGGGCTGATCGACCGGCAGATCGTGCAGACCACCTTCGACGCGCTCGGCCGCAGGGCGATCGCGCTGCCGGCGAACCGCAGCATCGGCATCAACATTTCGGGGCAGACCCTGGCCGATGTGCAGTTCCTCGAGTTCGTGGTGGAGTGCTTTGACGCCACGGGCGCCAACCCGGCGCAGGTGTGCTTCGAGATCGCCGAGAGCGCGGTGATCGCCAACCTCGAGCACGCGCGCCGCTTTATCGGCGTGCTGCACGGCATGGGCTGCCGTTTCGCGCTCGACGATTTCGGCAGCGGCCTGGGTTCGTTCTCGAACCTCAAGCTGCTCGCGGTGGATTTTCTGAAGATCGACGGCTCGTTCATGCGCAACCTGGCGCGCGATACGGTTAACCAGGCCATGGTCACGGCGATGATCAAGCTCGCGCGCACGCTCAATTTCAAGGTGATCGCCGAACAGGTCGAAGACGAAGCCTCGGTCGAAGCGGCGCGTGCGATCGGCGTCGATTACCTGCAGGGCTACGCCCTGGGCCGGCCGGCCCCGCTGCCGATCGCCGCCTGAAGCTCAGGGCGCGGGCGCGTAGATTTCGCTGCTGCGGACGAAGGCGTTCAGGAAGCGACTCATCACGCGCAGTTGCGTGCGGTGTTCATCGAGCGCGGCGAGTTTTCCGGATACTTGTGCGTCGGTCAGCGGCAGTTCCTGCCACGCGAGACCCGCCGCGAGCGCGGGTGGCCGCTGCGGCGAGTCGCGGTGCAGCCCACGCGGCGCGGGCCATTTGTGCCCGCCGTGCACGATCCAGTAATACACCCTGGCCCCGGGCGCGCTGGTGCGCGCCAGTTCCAGGGCCAACGCGCCGCTCGCGCTGTGATCCGGATGCCGATCCTGCGGCGCTGCGGCCAGCACGATTGTCGGCGCGAAGCGGTCGATGACATCCTGGAGGTTCCGGCGGAGGTTCACGCCGGTGTAGGTGCTGCCCGGATGCAGCGCATCCGCATAGGGGACCGCGCTGACTCCGGTGTACCGCGAACGCAGCGGTGTGGCATCGGCGCTGTGCACTAGCACGCCGATATCGCGATCCGGAAAGCCGAGCAGATATTGCCTGCTGCGCGGTACGCCCAGCCGGTCGGCGGCGGCGTGGGCCTCGGCGATGCGTTGCAGCCCCAGTTTTTCCAGACCGGTGCCCTTCGGGCGCAGCGTCCGCTCGGTGACGATCGCGTCGATCTCGAAGCTGTCGCCCGCGGTGATCCAGACCACACCGACCGTCGCGCCGGCAGTCACGGCCTGCTGCAGATAGCCGCCGCAGCACAGCGTCTCGTCGTCCGGGTGCGGTGCGATGACCAGGATGCGGTCGGCCGCGCGGGGCGGCGCCATCGGCGCCATTGGCGGCATTGGCGCCGCGGTACGGCTGCCGGCCGCGTCGCTCGCCAGCAGCAGCGACAGGCCGGTGCCCATTAGCGTGAGTCGGCGGCGTCGCTGCTGGCCAGCGCGGGGCATCGCGTTCGTCATGCCGCCAATTCTAACCGGCCTCGGGCCTGACAATCCTCAGGCGCGCTCTCGTTCGAGCAGCGCGCGCTTGCGCTCGATACCCCAGCGGTAACCGGACAGTGCACCATCGCGCCGTACCACGCGGTGACAGGGAATCGCGACGGCGAGCGCGTTCGCGGCGCAGGCCTGCGCCACGGCGCGCGCCGCTTGCGGCGCGCCAATGCGCCGTGCGATCTGGGCATAGCTGGCCGTGGCGCCGGCGGGTATCTTCCGCAGCGCTTGCCAGACGCGCTGCTGGAAGGCCGTGCCGCGCACATCGAGCGGCAGCTTGAGACCGATCGCCGGTGAGTCAACCAAGCGCACGACCGCAGCCACACTGCGCTCGAACCCGGCGTCGCCTCCCACCAGGCTGGCGCGCGGAAAACGGTCCTGCAGATCGCGCAGCAGCGAGTCCGGGTCGTCTCCCAGCAGGATGGCGCAGATGCCTTTCGCGCTCTGCGCCACCAGCACCGAGCCCAACGAGCAATCGCCGACCGCGAAGCGAATCTCGGTGTCCGCGCCGCCGGCACGAAACTCGCGCGGCGTCATGCCCAGCATCTGGTTCGACGCGGCATAGAACCGCCCGCCGGAATTGAATCCGGCCTCGAGAATCGCCCGGGTGACGGTGCCGGCGCGCCGCAATTCGCCGCGCACCCGCCGCGTGCGGTGGGCGAGCGCATAGGCTCTGGGACTGAGGCCTACGGTGGCCTTGAATACGCGGTGGAAGTGGTAAGGGCTCATGCCGGCCTGGCGTGCGAGCGTGGCGAGGCTCGGTGGCTCGGCAGCGGCTTCGATAAACCGACAGATGCGCGCCATGGCGGCGGCGCGCGTGTCGGCCAGCGAGGCCTGGCGTGGCCGGCAGCGCTTGCAGGCGCGGAACCCCGCGCGTTCCGCTGCCTCGCAGCTGTCGTGAAATGCCACGTTCTCGGGGCGGGCGCGGCGCGCGGGGCAGGAGGGCCGGCAATAGACCCCGGTCGTTTTCACCGCGTAGACGAAGCGGCCGTCGTGCCCGGCATCGCGCGCCAGCACCGCCGCCCAGCGCGGGTCGCGCTCGGTCGCGGAATTCATGGGAGTGAGCTGTGGTCCGTTCATAGCTGCAGATTCTAGACTGCCGTGCCGGGCCGGACACCCCGGGTCTTGCTCCCGAATCAGCTCCCGGCCGCCGCCGCCGCACTTAGCGTCCGCGCCTGACCCCGCACACAGATCAGCAGCCCGACGACAAATACCAGCACGCAGCCGCCCGCTCCCTTGATGATGAACAGGGTCGGGTTTGCACTGCCCGCGGGCGGGATCAGCGACACGATCGTGGCGAAAGTCGTAGCCACCATGCCCACTCCGGCGATGAGCCAGCCGACGCCGGGCCCGCCCGGTACCAGCACCACGCCCTCGTCGGCACCGGCCGCGCGGCGGCGCAAGACGGGAAGCGCGGCGAAAATATAGACCCAGACGGCGCAGCTGAGCGCCGCAGTCATGTCGATCAGCAGTACGTAGGCTTCGTGAATCGTGGAGCCGGAAATGGCTCCGAGCAGCACGACAGAGGTCGCGGCGGCCTGCACCAGCAGGGCCACGTGCGGCGTGCCGTAGCGCGGATGGATCGACCCCAGGCGTCCGGGCAGGTAGTGGCCCAGCCCCATGACGAAGGGCAGGCGCGCGGTGCCGGTGATCCAGGCGCCCAGACCCCCGGCGCTGGTGAGCGTGAGCAGGGCGGCGGCCACCAGGCCGAAAGAGGGCATGCCGATGCGTGCTCCGATGGCCTCCATGGCCTCGGGAATGCCGCTGATCAGGCCAATCTGGCCCGGCGGCAGAGCCACCAGCAGCGCGAACGTGCCGGCGACGTAGGTCAGGGTGATCATCACCCCGGAGATGAGTATCGCGCGCCGGATGGAGCGCGCGGAATTCCTGATCTCATCACCGAGGATCGGCCCGAGCTCGAGGCCCACGAAGGCGAGCACGAGGATTGCGAAAGTGTTGAGCGTCGCCGGTGAATCCAGGTGCGGCACCAGGTTCGCGCTGTCGATCGGCGTCGCCGAGCCAAAGCGCCACCACGCGATGCCGCCGCCGATCAACACCTGCGCGGCCACGGTGATCGAGGCCAGGCCGCCGATATTCTGCAGCCACTTGGCGCGCCTGAGGCCCAGTATGTTCAGGAGCGTGACGGCCCACAGGAGCCCGAGGCAGAACAGTCCGTTGTAGACCGGGCTTTCGGCCAGCGACCACCAGGAGCGCCCGGCGACGTGCAGCACGATCCCGGACACGAACAGCAGCACGGCGGGAAAGTACACCAGGTTCGAGATCCAGTAGGCCCAGCCGGCCAGGAACCCATGCGTGTCGCCGAAGGCCGCCTGCGTCCAGCGATAGAGCCCACCCACATGCGGAATGCGCGAACTGAGTTCCTGGACGGTCAGCGCGGACGGGATGAAGAACACCAGGAAGGCGATCACCCAAAGGGTCAGGCTGGCCGGCCCGAGTTGTGCGGCGGTCGACAGCCAGCGGAGGCCGACGATGGCTGCGATGTTGAGCAACACCAGGTCGAAAGTGCCCAGTGCACGGCGCAGCCCCGGACCGTCGGCCGGCCGCGAGTGACGGGGCGCGAGCTCTATCGACCTTGGTGTCATATGCTGCACAATGCCTGCTGGAAAGAACCAACGGGGGCTGCTGATGCGTCGAGTCGTCCGCACTGTGATGCTGCTCACGCTTGCGGTGTGTCCGGTTACCGCTTTTGCGGCAGGCGCGCCCGCCCGCCAGCCGCTCGACGCTGTCACCGCAGCGCGTTTTGCCAACCTCGCGCTCAAGTGCCTGCACGAGGAATATCCCAACCACATCAGTCATACGCTGGATAGCGACGCCGACGCGCGGCCGCCGCATGCACTCACGCCGGCGTTCTACGGTTGCCTCGACTGGCACTCGGATGTGCACGGTCACTGGCTGCTGGTGCGCCTCCTGCGCCTGTTTCCGGATGCGCCATTCGCTGCCGCGGCGCGCGCGGCAGTGGCGCGCAGCCTCACGGCCGGGAACATCACCGGCGAAGTGGCCTACCTGCGGCGCGCCGACCGCGCCTCGTTTGAGCGTCCCTATGGACTCGCCTGGCTCCTGCAGCTGTGCGCGGAACTGCGCCAGTGGCATGACCCGCAGGCGCAGCAGTGGCTGGAGGCGCTGCGGCCACTCGAGTCGGAGGTGGCCGCACGCGTGGCAAGCTGGTTGCCCAGACTTCACTATCCCATCCGCTTCGGCGAACACGATCAGACCGCGTTCGCCTTCGGGTTGATCTGGGATTGGGCGGGCGTCGCCGGCGACACGCGCATGCGTCTCGCGCTCACCGACGCCGCCGCACGGTTTTATTACGGCGATCGCGATTGTCCGCTGAACTACGAGCCTTCCGGGGAGGATTTTCTCTCACCCTGTCTCGCCGAGGCGGATTTCATGCGCCGCGTGCAGGGCCGCGCAGCCTTTGGCCGCTGGTTGTCGGCGTTCCTGCCTGGTATCCCGCAGCGCCGCGGTGTGGCCTGGCTGATGCCGGCCATTGTCACCGACCGGTCGGATCCGAAGCTTGCGCATATCGACGGGCTCAACCTGAGCCGCGCCTGGATGATCGAGGGCATTGCCCACGCCCTGCCTCCGGGCGACCGTCGCAGCGCTGCACTGGCTGCCAGCGCAATGCGTCATCGCGAGGCGGCGTTGCCGGCGGTGACCGGTGAGTACTATGAGGGTGGCCATTGGCTCGGCACCTTCGCGGTCTATCTGACGACGGGGGCGGGTCTGCATTGAATTGGCGCGTTACATGTAACGGGGTACATGTAACGATTCATGCACCAAGAATGTTTGCACCGGGCATAGACAACCCGAACCGAGGAAGCAGCCGATGCACAAGCACTGGAAAAACACCGCGCTGATCACGGTTGCTGCCGCAGCCGCGGCCTGGGCCACAAACGGCTGCGCACTGGCGGCGCCGGGACCTGAAGTGATGCCGTACCTGACCCTCTCAGCGCCGACTCTAGCGCTGCGCCATGTGAGCGTCATCGATGGCACGGGCGCCGCGCCGCGCGCCGACCAGATCGTGGTGTTTGCAAACGGACGCATCACGGCGATCGGGCCCGCGTCGGGCATGGCCGTGCCTGCAGGCGCCGAGGTGCACGATTACGCCGGCTACACCGTGCTGCCGGGGCTGGTCAGCATGCACGATCACTTCTACTACTCAGCCTCGAATGCGTTGCAGCGCGGCGACGGCAAGAGCTTCGAACCCGGATTCCAGGTCAACGAGATTGCCTACACGGCGCCGCGCCTGTATCTCGCCGGGGGCGTCACCACGCTTCGGACCACCGGCAGCGTCGAGCCCTACACCGACATCAAGGTGCACGATCGCATCGAGGCCGGGCTGATGCCCGGCCCCGACGTCGATCTGACCGCACCGTACATGGAGGGCGGACCGACGCCGTTTGCACAGATGCGTGAACTCAAGGGTGCTGAGGATGCACGCCGCTTCGTCGCGTTCTGGGCGGAGTCGGGCATGACCTCGTTCAAGGCCTACATGAACATCACGCGTGCCGAACTCGCCGCCGCGGCCGGCGCGGCCCACGAGCGGGGCATGAAGATCACCGGGCACCTGTGTTCGGTCACCTGGCCCGAAGCGGTGGCGGCGGGCATCGACGATTTCGAGCACGGCCCGATCTACACCGACACCGAGTTCGTGACGGGCAAGAAGCCCGATGTGTGTCCGCGGGGCCGCGACCTCGACGCGTCGTGGCAGGTGCAGGCCGTTGACGGGGCGGGCGTCACGGCGCTGATCAGGCTTTTGATCGAGCATCACGTCGCGGTGACCTCGACGCTGCCGGTGTTCGAGTTGTACGTTCCGGGCCGGCCGCCGCCGCAGCGTCGTTCCCTGGATGCGATGTCGACCAGCGCCCGCGAGAGTTACCTGACCGAACGCGCTTCGCTCGATCCGGCGGACGCAACCAGCATCGCGCTGTTCCGTAAGGAAATGGATTTTGAACGCGCCTTCGCGGCCGCCGGCGGCCTGTTGCTGGCCGGCCCCGACCCGACCGGGAGCGGCGGCGTGCTGCCCGGGTTCGGCAATCAGCGCGAGATCGAGCTGCTGGTCGAAGCGGGGTTCACTCCCGTCGAAGCAATCCAGGTTGCGACGCAAAACGGCGCACGCTACCTGGGGCGCGAGGCGGACATCGGTACGCTGGTGGTCGGCAAGCGCGCGAACCTCGTGCTCGTCAAGGGTGATCCGGCAAAACAGATCGGTGACATCGAAAACGTTGAGACCGTGTTCAAGGACGGTACTGGTTATGATTCCCGGCTCCTGATCGAATCGGTCCGCGGACAGGTGGGTGTGCGATGAGATTCCAGCAGCTTGCGTGGTTGGCATTCGTCGCGGTGACTGCATTGCCTGCGACTGCCACCGGCGTACCCGAAGTGGCGGCGCTCGAGCCCGAGCTCGAAGCGCTCTACAAGGACCTGCACCAGCACCCGGAACTTGGCTTCCAGGAAGTCCGGACCGCCGGTGTGCTGGCGGCAAAGCTCCAGGCGCTGGGCTACCAGGTCAGTACGGGCGTGGGCAAGACGGGCATTGTGGCGGTGCTGCACAACGGGCCCGGCCCGACCGTCATGCTGCGCACCGAACTCGATGCGCTGCCTGTCGAGGAGAAGACCGGGCTGCCTTTTGCCAGCACGGCGACCACGCTGGATGCAGCGGGCGCGACCGTGCACCTGGCGCACGCCTGCGGCCACGACCTGCACATGACGGCCTGGATTGGCACGGCGAAGATCATGGCCCAGCAGCGCGGCCGCTGGCACGGCACGCTGCTGCTGGTCGGGCAGCCGGCGGAAGAGCTCGGTAACGGTGCGGCGGCGATGCTGGCCGACGGCTTGTTCACGCGTTTCCCCAAGCCGGATTTTGCGATCGGGATGCATGACGAGCCGACGCTCCCCTCCGGAGTGGTCGGTTTCCATGCTGGTTACTTTCGCGCCGCCGTTGATTCCATCGAGATCATCATCTTTGGTCGCGGTGGGCACGGTGCTTATCCCCACCTGGCGGTCGACCCGATCGTGATCGCCGCGCGTGCGATCCTCGGAATTCAGACGGTGGTCTCGCGCGAGACCAACACGCTTTCTCCCGCGGTCGTGACCATCGGTGCCATTCACGGCGGTACCGCCTCGAACATCATCCCCGACGAGGTCCGGATGCTGATGACGGTGCGCACCTTCGATGCGGCCGTGCGTGAACACGTGCTCGCCTCGATCCAGCGGCAGCTGAAGGCGGAGGCGATGGCCGCGGATGCGCCGCTAATGCCACGCTTCACGATCGTCGACAGTGCCGACACGGTCTACAACGATCCGGCCACCACGGCCCAGCTGGTCGCGACGCTGCAGCAGCATCTCGGTCCCGACAGCGTGCGTGAAATGCCCCAACAAATGGGCGCCGAGGATTTTTCGCAGTATGGCCGGGCGGGCGTGCGGTCCGTGCTGCTGCACGTTGGGGCCGTAAGCCCTGAAGATCTGGCCAGTGGCAGGAAGCTCCCCTACCTGCACTCATCGCTGTGGGCGCCACAGCTTGAACCCACGCTCCGCTCGATGGTCGCGGCGGAAGTCGTCATGCTCACCGAATTGTTGCACGGCGCACGCCATTGACCGCGCTCTCGACGCCACTGCCACTCGCCTTCACCGTGGCTGGGCTTTGCCGAGGCGCTAGCGCACATCGCCAACTGAAAAGGTGAAGTTGCCTCAGGGGTCCGGGCGCTTGCTGCCGCGCCCGAGCCCAGCTGAAAACCCAGCAGCGAACTGCTGCCGCTGAAATGGCGCTCGCCCGGGAAGAAAGCGATCCAGCCAAACACCAGCGCGAGCGTGAACACGCTCGCCATGATCACCGCGCCGGCGGGACTGAGCTTGCGCGTTCCCTTGGGCTGCGGCACCTGCGCTGTCGCCTACAGGAGCGGCACCAGCAGCAGCGCGACGATGTTGATGATCTTGATCAGCGGGTTGATCGCCGGGCCCGCCGTATCTTTGTACGGGTCGCCGACCGTGTCGCCGGTCACCGCGGCCTTGTGCGCGTCGGACCCCTTGCCGCCGAAGTGACCTTCTTCAATGTACTTCTTGGCGTTGTCCCAGGCGCCGCCGCCCGTGCACATCGAGATCGCGACGAACAGGCCGGTGACGATCGTGCCGATCAGCAATCCGCCGAGTGCCTTGATGCCCTCGCCCGGGCCCATCAGCGCGTTGATGCCGAAGGCGACCACAATGGGCACCAGGATCGGCAGCAGCGAGGGGATGATCATTTCCTTGATGGCTGCCTTGGTCAGCAGGTCGACCGCGCGCGAATAGTCAGGCTTCGCGGTCCCTTCCATGATGCCCTTGATCTCGCGGAACTGGCGGCGCACTTCGGTGACCACCGAGCCCGCGGCGCGGCCCACGGCTTCCATCGCCATGGCGCCGAACAGATACGGGACCATGCCGCCCAGAAACAAGCCGATGATCACCGCCGGGTCGGACAGCGAGAAGCCAACCATCGTGCGGCCCGAGGCCGCCAGATGCGACTCGAGGTTGTGCGTGTAATCGGCAAACAGCACCAGCGCGGCGAGGCCTGCGGAACCGATAGCATAGCCCTTGGTCACGGCCTTGGTGGTGTTGCCCACCGCATCGAGCGGGTCGGTGATGTCGCGGACCTTCTTGTCGAGCCCGGCCATTTCGGCGATGCCGCCGGCGTTGTCGGTGATCGGGCCGTAGGCGTCGAGCGCGACAATCATGCCGGTGAGCGAGAGCATCGCGGTGGCGGCGATGGCGATGCCATACAGGCCGAACAGCGCGTTGGCGCCGAAGATCGCGCCGCACACGGCGATCACCGGCAGCGCCGTTGATTTCATCGACACGCCGAGGCCGGCGATCATGTTGGTCGCGTGACCGGTCTGCGAGGCTGCGGCCACCAGTTGCACGGGCTTGTATTCGGTGGCGGTGTAGTACTCGGTGATCACGATCAGCGCCGCGGTGAGCGCCAGGCCGACCAGTTCACAGCCGAAAATGGCGGTGAAATTCGCGGGCATTATTTGCTTCGTGATAAACCAGAAGAGCACGGCAGAAATGATTCCCGAGACAATCACGCCCTTGTAGAGCGCGTTCATGATCTTGCCGCCATCCGATGTCTTCACGAAGAAGGTGCCGATGATCGAGGAGACGATCGAGGCGGCGCCGAGCGCCAGCGGGAACACGATTGCCGACATGCCGGCTTCCTTCAGCAGCAAGCCGCCGAGCAGCATCGTGGCGACGATGGTCACGGCGTAGGTTTCGAACAGGTCGGCCGCCATGCCGGCGCAGTCGCCGACGTTATCACCGACGTTGTCGGCGATCACCGCGGGGTTGCGCGGGTCGTCCTCGGGAATGCCGGCTTCCACCTTGCCGACCAGGTCGGCGCCGACGTCGGCGCCCTTGGTGAAGATGCCGCCACCGAGGCGCGCAAAGATCGAGATCAGCGAGCCGCCGAAGGCGAGACCCACCAATGAGTGCAGCGCGACATCGTCACCGTCGGCGGTGCCGGCGAGGAAGCTGCGCGCGAAGATGAAATAACCGGCGACGCCGAGCAGCCCTAAGCCCACCACCAGCATGCCGGTGATGGCGCCGCCACGAAACGCGACCTGGAGCGCGGCGTTGAGGCCGGAGTGCGCCGCCTGCGCGGTGCGCACGTTCGCGCGTACCGAGATGTTCATGCCAATGTAGCCGGCGAGCCCGGAGAAGAGGGCGCCGATGGCGAAGCCGCCCGCCGTCACCCAGTTCAAAGCGAGCCCAAGCACGACGAACAGCACCACGCCAACCACGGCGATGGTGGTGTACTGGCGGTTGAGATAAGCCTTGGCCCCCGCCTGGATGGCCGCCGCGATTTCCTGCATGCGGGCATTGCCGGCATCGAGGCGCAGGATCGAGAACATCGAGAGCACGCCATATACCACTGCGAGCACGCCGGCGATCACAGCCAGCCACAGCCAATTAGCGGGTTCCATGGGAAAGCCTCCGGAAATCATCAAGTTCTGAGTTGTTTAGGCCCGGCACAAGCCTTCTTTACGGGGGCGGGAGCGCGGGGGCGCGCAATATACCACAGGGCCGGGCAGGCTCCGGCGGGCACCGCCGGCCTGGCGCATCAGGCGGCCGGCCCCTGAGCGCTCGCGGTTCCGGTCGCCGGCGAGGGCTCGGGCTCGTTTCCCGTGATCAGGCGGATGCCGCCACCGTAGGTCAGGTAGGCCCAGAACCAGTTGAGCATGGTGCTGATCCGGTTGCGCAGCCCCACTAAATAGCCGATGTGAACGATACCCCAGAGCCACCATGCTGGAGCGCCCCAGAGTCGGACGCGGCCGAAATCGGCGACCGCTGCTTTGCGGCCGATGGTCGCCAGACTGCCGCGGTGGTGGTAGACGAATGGCTGCTGCCATGATTGCCCTCGCAGCCGGGCGGCGATCGCGCGCGCCACATATTGGCCCGCCTGTTTGGCGGCGGGAGCCAAGCCCGGCG
>JAYUZI010000125.1:0-2700 GCA_043751915.1 Gammaproteobacteria bacterium
CAACAGCGCCATCGACACCGCGAACAGCAGCAACGCGACGCGACGCGTGCGCGCACCGAAGGGCGGCGCGTGCGCTTCGCTGCTGACGAGCCCCGCGATCAGCGACAGGAGTCCGGTCACGACCGCGGCGGCGAACAACCACATCGCACCGTCGGTGATCGGCGCGTCGATATAGGCAAACCAGGCGAAGCCGGCGCCGAGCGCAGCGAGGTTCCACTGCGCGAGCCGCCGCGCGGCGCTGCGCGCTTCGCGACCGGGCCCATCGCCACCAGTGAATCCAGGTTCGTTCATTTGTCGGCCACCCATCGCTCCATCAGTCGCTTCACCACGGCCAGCAGTATCGGCCCGATGAATATGCCGGCGATGCCGAAGGCCAGCAGGCCGCCGATGACTCCGCCGAGCACCAGCATGAACGGGAGCTTGGCGCCGCGCTGGATCAGCCAGGGCCGCAGGATGTTGTCGATGAGCACCATCAGCAGGGCCCAAACGGCGAGCGCCACCCCTGCCCCGACTTGGTGCTGGAAAAACAGCCAGAGCACGCTCGGTATCAGCACCGGGGTCGGCCCGATCTGCATCACGCACAGCATGAACATGACGGAGGTCAGTACGGCCGGTGCCGGTATGCCCGCCACCCACAATCCCAGGCCACTCAGCACTGACTGCACGAGCGCCGTGAGCACCACGCCGGCGGCGATGGCGCGCATGGCCTGGCCCGCCAGCACCGCGCCCTCCTCGGCGCGAGCGCCGCCGGTGCGCCGCGCCAGGCGGCGCAGGGACATGGCCAGCCCTTCGCCATGCAGATAGAACACCACCACCAGCACCAGAGTAAGCAGGATCTGCAGCGTGATGCCACCCAGCGTGCCCACATGCTGGCTCAACCACAACGCCACCCTGCCCAGATACGGCTGGGCCAGCGCGGTCCAGTGCTCGGGGCTCTGCGCCACGGCCTCTTGCCAGTGCGTGGCCAGCTGCGCGCCGAACGGCAGGCGCGACACCCACTCGGGCGGCCCCGGCCATGGGCCGGCGAGCAATCGCTCGCCCAGTTCGCGCAAATCCGGGAAGCGCGTGACCAGGGTGATCAGCAGCAAGGCCACCGGCGCGACGATGGCGACGAACAGCCCGCTGCTCATGGCTGCCACCGCCAGGCCGCGCTGCCCGCCAAACAGGCGTTCGACCCGCAGCATGATCGGCCAGGTCGCCACCACGATGATCGCAGCCCACAGGATGGCCGGCAGGAACGGTCGCAATACCGCCAGCGTGCCCCACAGGAGCGCGGCCACGCATGCCAGCAGGATGGCGTTGCCGATCAGTTGTGATCGCTGCTCGCTCGTGGTGCTCATCGCGGCTCGAACCTCTTGGCGTCCCCGAGCGATTCAAGCACAGCGGTGCGGCGGTGGAAATAGACCTGGCTCGCCGCCCAGCGCATCGGCGGCGTAGCCAGGGCCAGATTGAACGCCCAGTCGGTCTGGAATCGATCGAAGGCCAAGCGCAGCAGCCGCTTGAGCCGGAATCGCGGATAGCTGTCAATGAACTCGCGCTGCGGATCGGCGCTGCGTCCCGCAAGAAAACCGGCGATGGCGCCACCGGCCGCAAAACCATGCGTGAGTGCGGTGTGGATGCCTCTGGCAGTAACCGGCGAGACGAGGCCGGCCGCGTCGCCAACCAGCAGCGCGCGCGGCCGCGCGAGCGGCTGCACCAGGCCGCCGCAGGGAATGAGTCCGGCGCGGATCGAAGTGGGTGTTGAGCCGCGGAAATCCGCGATAGCGGCAATCTTGGTGAGCAGTGCTGCCATCACGGGCTTGACGTCCGCGGCGCCCGCAGCGCGCATGCGCCGTGCCAGACCCACCTGTACGGCGTGCACACCCTGCACCATCCAGCCGATGTAGCCCGGCATAAGGCGCCGGTCGAAAAAACAATGCAGGAAACCCGGTGCCGCCAGTACGGCGCCGTCGTACTCGTGCTCGATACCAGCGAGAAACTGCCGGTTCCGACCCAGCCCCAGCGCCTGCGCGACCCTTGAAGAGGGCCCATCGGCGCCGACCAGGAAACGCGTACGCCCCAACTGCGCGCCCAGGTCGAACCCGTCCGCCACGGGTTGCGCGGTTCGGAAACCAACGCCGCAACGCAATTCGGCGCCCGACTTCACGGCGCGATCAGCCAGCCAGCGCATGAGCCCGGGCGTGTCGGTAGCAAGGAAGTAGTACCCGGGCGCCGCGAGGTCCACATGGCGCAGGTTTGGCGCATAGAGACGGACGCCATCGATACGTCGCACCAGCGCCGGTGGCAGGCCCCGGAGGAGCGGCACGCCGTCGATGACTTCCCTGACGAGGATGCCTGTGGTGTGCAGTTTTGCGCCGGTGTCGGCCTTCTTTTCGGCGATCGTTACACGCGCGCCCGCGCGCGCCAGCGCCGTGGCGCATGCCAGCCCAGCGAAGCTTGCGCCGACCACGATGCAATCTGTCACGGCGCGATAGTACATGATCAGAAGCGGAAGCCGCATCGTGCCACCCGACTGCGCTTGCCACGGCTTCGGTGGCCTAGCCTGAACAATTCGCGAACAGGTGTGAATCACTGAAAAGCAAAGGCCCTTTTTGTGATAGCAATGGCTTTACCACAAGCAGTTTCGTCACGCGAGAGGCCTTTGCATGAGCGACGATATCACACGACAGTCTGTCCTGTTTTCCGATTTGTTTTGCAAGC
>JAYUZI010000126.1:0-14730 GCA_043751915.1 Gammaproteobacteria bacterium
CCCATCTGCCGCAGCGTGCGCCCGGTCATCACGCGCGCGGCGAGCTTGGCGATCTGTACGCCAGTGGCCTTGCCGACAAAGGGTACGGTGCGCGAGGCGCGCGGGTTCACTTCCAGCACGTAGATGGTGCCGTTCTGGATCGCGAACTGGATGTTCATGAGCCCGACGACCTGCAGCGCGTGCGCAAGCTTGCGGGTCTGCGCGCGCAGCTCGTCCTGGATTTCAGCCGACAGGCTGATGGGCGGCAGCGAGCAGCTCGAGTCGCCCGAGTGCACGCCCGCCTGCTCGACGTGCTCCATAATGCCGCCGATCAGCACGTCGACGCCGTCGCACACGGCGTCAACATCAACCTCGATGGCCACATCCAGGAAGCGATCCAGCAGCACCGGGCTGTCGTTCGACACCTGCACCGCGGTATTCATGTAGGTGCGCAGGTCGTCTTCCTTGAAGACGATCTCCATCGCGCGGCCGCCCAGCACGTAGGAAGGCCGCACCACCAGCGGATAACCGACCTCGCGCGCCAGCACCACGGCCTGCTCCTCGGTGCGGGCGGTGGCGTTGGCCGGCTGCCGGAGCCCGACTTGCCTGACCAGTTGCTGGAAGCGCTCGCGGTCTTCGGCCATGTCGATGGAATCGGGCGTCGTGCCAATGATCGGCGCGCCCGCGGCCTCCAGCGCGCGCGCCAGCTTCAGTGGCGTCTGGCCGCCAAACTGCACGATCACGCCCTCGGGCTTTTCCTTCTGGATGATCTCGAGCACGTCTTCGAGTGTCAGCGGTTCGAAATACAGGCGGTCGGAAGTGTCGTAGTCGGTCGAGACGGTCTCCGGATTGCAGTTGACCATGATGGTCTCGAAGCCGTCCTCACGGAGCGCGAGCGCCGCGTGCACGCAGCAGTAGTCGAACTCGATGCCCTGGCCGATGCGATTCGGGCCGCCGCCCAGAATCATGATCTTGCGGCGCTTGTCCGGTTCGGCCTCGCATTCCTCTTCGTAGGTGGAATAGAGGTAGGCGGTGGCGGTGGCGAACTCCGCCGCGCAGGTGTCGACGCGCTTGTACACCGGCAGCACGCCCAACTCGCGGCGCCGGGTGCGGATCTGCTGTTCGGTGCTGAGGGTGAGCGTCGCCAGGCGCCGGTCGGAAAAACCCTTGCGCTTGAGTTCGCGGAGCCGCTCGACACCGAGGGATTTCTCGCCGTCGCGCCGCAGCCGCGCCTCTTCCTCGATCAGATCGCGGATCTGCGCCAGGAACCAGGGATCGATACCGGTGAGTTCGTTGATCCGCTGCAGGGTCCAGCCGGCGCGCATCGCATCCGCCACGTACAGCAAGCGGTTGGCCCCCGGCGCGCGCAGTTCGTAGGCCAGCTGGTTCGAGGTCTCGTCGGTGAGCGGCAGGGTCATGATCGGCTCGAATCCGTCGAGCCCGGTCTCGAGGCCGCGCAGCGCTTTGTGGAGTGATTCCTGCAGCGTGCGCCCGATCGCCATGACCTCGCCGACCGACTTCATCTGCGTGGTCAGGCGGTTATTGGCAGTGGGGAATTTTTCAAAGGTAAAGCGCGGTACTTTTGTGACTACGTAATCGATAGTCGGCTCGAACGAAGCCGGCGTTGCCCCGCCGGTGATCTCGTTGCGCAGCTCATCGAGCGTGTAACCGACCGCCAGCTTGGCGGCGACTTTGGCGATCGGAAAGCCGGTCGCTTTGGAGGCCAGTGCCGAAGAGCGCGACACGCGCGGATTCATCTCGATGACCAGCAGCCGGCCATCGCGCGGACTGACGGCGAACTGCACATTCGAGCCGCCGGTCTCGATCCCGATCTTGCGCAGCACCGCAATCGAGGCATCGCGCATGCGCTGGTATTCCTTGTCGGTAAGCGTTTGCGCCGGGGCCACGGTGATCGAATCGCCGGTGTGCACGCCCATCGGGTCGAGGTTCTCGATCGAGCAGATGATGATGCAGTTGTCGGCCTTGTCCCGCACCACCTCCATCTCGAATTCTTTCCAGCCGATCACCGATTCCTCGATCAGCACTTCGTTGGTCGGCGAGGCCTCGAGGCCGCGCGCGACGATCGCCTCGAATTCTTCGCGGTTGTAGGCGATGCCGCCGCCGCTCCCGCCCATGGTGAACGAGGGCCGCAGCACCACCGGAAATCCAAAATTGGCCTGCACGCCGATCGCTTCTTCCATACTGCGGGCGATCTGCGACTGCGGGGTCTCGAGGCCGATCTCGTGCATGGCGTTGCGGAACAGCTCGCGATCCTCGGCCATGTCGATGGCTTCGCGCGAGGCGGCGATCATCTCGACGCCGAATTTCTCCAGCACGCCCTCGCGGGCCAGATCGAGGGCCGTGTTGAGCGCGGTCTGCCCTCCCATGGTGGGCAACAGCGCGTCCGGCCGCTCCTTTTCGATAATGCTGGCGACCGTGCGCCAGTTGATGGGCTCGATGTAGATGGCATCGGCCATCTCCGGGTCGGTCATGATGGTCGCCGGGTTCGAGTTCACGAGGATGACGCGATACCCCTCTTCGCGCAGCGCCTTGCAGGCCTGGGCGCCGGAGTAATCGAACTCGCAAGCCTGCCCGATGACGATCGGGCCGGCGCCGATGATGAGTATGCTGTGGATATCCGTGCGTTTGGGCATGGTGGCGCTAGCCCTCGGCCGCCTGCTTGCGGGAGGCCGAGCGCAGCGCGCGCAGCTGCGTCTGGAGCCGCCGCAGCATCAGCTGCGTGAAGGTCTCGAACAGCTCCAATACGTCGTGCGGACCCGGACTCGCTTCCGGATGCCCCTGGAAACTGAAAGCGGGACGGTCGCTGCGAGCCAGTCCCTGCAGGCTCCCGTCGAACAGTGAACGGTGTGTAGGCTTGAGGTTTTCCGGCAGGCTGGATTCGTCCACAGCGAAGCCATGGTTCTGGCTGGTGATCAGCACCCGCCCGGTGGCCAGGTCCTGCACCGGGTGATTGGCGCCGTGGTGCCCGAACTTCATCTTCACGGTGCGCGCGCCGCTCGCCAGCGCCAGCAGCTGATGCCCGAGGCAGATACCGAAGATCGGAATCTCCGTGGTCAGTAGCTCGCTGATGGCGCGGATTGCGTAGTCGCAAGGTTCCGGGTCGCCGGGACCGTTGGATAGAAAGATACCGTCGGGCTTGAGCGCCAGCACGTCCGCCGCGGTGGTCGGCGCCGGCACTACCGTGACGCGGCACCCCTGGTCGGCAAGCAGCCGGAGGATATTGCGCTTGATACCGTAGTCGTAGGCGACAACGTGCAGGCGCTGCTGCGCGCGGATCGTCGGGCGATCGGTGCCGCGGGCGATGGTGCCGTCATTCCACTGGAAATTCTCACGGGTCGAAACGACCTTGGCCAGATCCATGCCCTTGAGGCCGGGGAAGCGGGTCGCCGCGCGCACCGCGGCCGCTTCATCGATCTTGTCGCCAGTCATGATGCAGCC
The DNA here is from genome assembly GCA_043751915.1 of Gammaproteobacteria bacterium. Taxonomy (GTDB): domain Bacteria; phylum Pseudomonadota; class Gammaproteobacteria; order Steroidobacterales; family Steroidobacteraceae; genus FEN-1191. The sequence goes on from JAYUZI010000126.1 coordinate 3,439, forward strand.
GGCCTGCGCACCGCGTTCGCGCAGCAGCCGCGTCAGGCGCCGCGTATCAATGCCGGCGATGGCGACCAGGCGCGCGCGTTGCAGAAAGTCGGCGAGTGAACCTTCCGCGCGCCAGCTGCTGGTGGTGATCGACAGATCGCGAATTACCAGACCGGCGGCATAGACCTGCCCGGACTCCATGTCTTCGGGAGTGACGCCGGTATTGCCGATGTGCGGATGGGTCAGCGTGACGAGTTGTCGCGCGTAGGACGGGTCCGTGAGAATTTCCTGATAGCCCGTGATGGCGGTATTGAATACGACTTCGCCGGTGGTGTTACCGCTGGCGCCGATTGACTGTCCGCGGAAGATGCTGCCGTCCGCGAGAGCCAGCACCGCTGGTGAGATCACTTAAGCCATCCCCTTGCGAGCGACTCCGGTTTCTAGAGCGCATATGCACAAAGCGGGAGGAGTTCTTTTGGAACGCCCCCCGCCTTGTGCGGACTAACCCGACAATCGGATTACGCGGGAAATTCTAAGGATCGGGCCCCCGCCTGTCCATGCGGCAATCGGCCCTGTTCGGGCAAAAACAGGCCCCAAAACCCCTTTATAAATATGGCTTTAGTGAAAACCGCGCTTTGCCGCGCAGGAATTTATTTTTCACGCAACACATCGCCCATCCGATAGGAACCCGGGGCCTGGCGGGCCAGCCAGGACCCCGCCCGGAGGGCCCCCCGGGCGAAAACCGAGCGGTCGGTCGCGCTGTGGCCCAGGCGGAGCCGCTCCCCCTGCCCCAGGAAGTGCACTTCGTGGTCCCCGACCACGTCCCCGCCCCGTAGGGAGGCGTAGCCTATACGCTGACCCAGGGTACAGCCCTCGTTTGCTGCCGCCCCCAGCGCCAGGGCCGTGCCCGAGGGGGCATCGAGCTTGCCGGCGTGATGGGTATCCTGGATGTGGATGTCAAAATCGGCTCCCAGCGCCGCAGCGGCCTGGCGCACCAGGTCCTGCAGCACCGCCACGCCCAGGCTTGTATTGGCAGTGACCAGCAGAGGAATTCGGTCTGCGGCCCGCTCGAGGATGGCAGGCATTTCCGGTCCCAGCCCAGTGGTGCCAAGAAGCAGCGGTACCCCGGCCGCGGCGCAGGCCCGGACGTGGGCCGCGCCGGCGGCGGCGCTGGAGAAATCGAGAGCCAGGCCGGCACCCTGCAGGGCGGACTCGAGATCCGCAAGGACGCGAACACCATCGAGGCCCATGCCTGCCAGCTGGCCACGCTCGCGCCCCACGGTCGCGTGGAGCCGCAGCCGCGGAAACTCCGGCAGTAGCTGCAAGAGGCTGCTGCCCATGCGCCCGGCGGCCCCGAGAATGACCACTCCCAGCGGATCGGCCCGCGCCGTCATGGCGGTGCCTTGAAGAAGCGCCGCACGCCTTCCAGGAAACTCTTCTGCCGCGGCGCGTGGCGACTGCCGTCGTGCCGCAGCGATTCGTCGAATTTCTGCAGCATGTCGCGCTGTTCTGCCGAGAGCTTCACCGGCGTCTCGATACTCACGCGACAGAACAGGTCGCCCTGCTCGCCGCCGCGCGCCGGCTTGATGCCCTTGCCGCGCAGGCGGAACACCCGCCCGGACTGCGATTCGGCCGGTATCTTGAGAGTCACCTCGCCAGCGAGCGTCGGCACATCGACGCTGCCCCCCAACGTCGCGGTCACGAAGGAGAGCGGTACTTCACAGCTCAGATGGGCCCCGTCGCGCTCGAAGATCGGATGGTCGCGGACGTGCACTTCAACGTACAGGTCGCCCGGTGGGCCGCCATTGCGCCCCGCCTCCCCTTCACCGCCAAGCCGCACCCGATCGCCATTGTCGACGCCCGGCGGAATCTTGACCGCGAGCTTTTTGTGCTTGCGCACCCGTCCCTGCCCGAGGCAGGCGTCGCAGGGGTTGCGCACCACGCGCCCGCTGCCGCGGCACTGCGGGCAAGTCTGCTGCAGCGTAAAGAAGCCCTGCGCGACGCGCACCTGCCCCGAACCCGTACAGGTCTCGCACTGCACCGGATTACTGCCCTTGGCCGCACCGCTGCCGTGGCAAATCTCGCATTCGACGAGCTTGGTGAGATCGATCTCGAGCGTGCGCCCGAACACCGCCTCGGCAAGATCGAGTTCGGTGTCATAGCGCAGGTCGGCGCCGCGAAAGACCTGCGACCGGCCGCCGCCGCGGCGCGCGCCACCGAAGATGTCGCCGAAGACATCGCCAAAGATGTCGCCGAATTGTTCAGCGCCCCCCCCGGCAAAACCGCTGCCACCAGCCGGTCCCTGGCGTGCGGCCTCAATGCCGGCGTGCCCGTGCTGGTCGTAGATCGCACGTTTGCCGGTGTCGGAGAGCACTTCGTAGGCTTCCTTCGCCTCCTTGAAGCTCTCTTCCGCAACCTTATCCCCCGGATTGCGGTCCGGGTGGAATTTCATCGCCAGGCGGCGGTAGGCCTTCTTGATATCGGCCTCGCTGCTGTTGCGGGGCACATCCAGCAGCTTGTAGTAATCGTTTTTTGCCATGCAGTCACAAGACTACTTCAAGTCGCGCGCTGACCTTTGCTTTTGTCCTGATCCTTGACTTCCTCGAACTCGGCGTCGACCACGTTGTCCCTGTTGCCGCCGGCGCCATCACCGGCAGCGGCACCCGACGCGCCAGCCTGGCCGTCCGCCGCACCGCTCTCGCCCTGGTCAGCCGCGTAGGCCTGCTGCGCGATGCCGGACGCTGCCGCGGCCAGCGCCTCGGTCTTCTTGGCGATCACGTCGCCGTCGTCGGATTTCAACACCGCGCGCAAATCCGCCAGCGCCGACTCCGCCTTGGCGCGATCTTCGCCGCTGACCTTGTCGCCCAGGTCCTTGAGCGCCTTCTCGACCGAGTGCAGCATGGCATCGCCCCGGTTGCGCACCTCGACCAGCTCGCGGAATTTCTTGTCTTCCTCCGCGTGCGCCTCGGCATCACCCACCATGCGCTTGATTTCTTCTTCCGTCAGGCCGCTCGAGGCCTTGATGATGATCTTCTGCTCCTTGCCGGTGGCCTTGTCCTTGGCCGAGACGTGCAGGATGCCATTGGCGTCGATGTCGAACGCGACCTCGACCTGCGGCATGCCGCGCGGCGCCGGCGGGATATCGGCCAGGTCGAATTTGCCCAGCGACTTGTTGTCCTGTGCGCGCTCGCGCTCGCCCTGCAGCACGTGAATGGTGACCGCGGTCTGGTTGTCGTCCGCCGTGGAGAACACGTTGCCCGCCTTGGTCGGGATGGTCGTGTTCTTGGTAATGAGCTTGGTCATCACGCCGCCGAGCGTTTCGATGCCGAGCGACAGCGGGGTCACGTCGAGCAGCAGCACGTCCTTCACTTCGCCCGAGAGCACGCCACCCTGCACGGCAGCGCCGACGGCGACCGCCTCATCGGGATTGACGTCCTTGCGCGGCTCCTTGCCGAAGATGTCCTTGACGCACTTCTGCACCAGCGGCATGCGGGTCTGGCCGCCGACCAGGATGACTTCGGCCACCGCCGAAGCTTCGAGACCGGCATCCTTGAGCGCCGTGCGGCAGGGACCGATGGTGCGCTTGACCAGGTCTTCGACCAGCGATTCGAGCTTGGCGCGCGTGAGCTTGACGCTCAGGTGCTTCGGTCCGCTGGCATCGGCCGTGATGTAGGGCAGATTTACATCGGTCTGCTGGCTTGAGGACAACTCGATCTTGGCCTTCTCGGCGGTTTCCTTGAGGCGCTGCATCGCCAACGGGTCGCGGCGCACGTCCACGCCTGATTCCTTCTGGAACTCGTCGGCGAGGAAGTGAATGATCTTCATGTCGAAGTCTTCGCCGCCCAGGAAGGTGTCGCCGTTGGTGGAAAGCACTTCGAACTGGCGCTCGCCGTCGACTTCCGCAATCTCGATGATCGAGACGTCGAAGGTCCCGCCGCCCAGGTCATAGACCGCGATCTTGCGATCGCCCCCCTGCTTGTCGAGTCCGTAGGCCAGCGCCGCCGCGGTCGGCTCGTTGATGATGCGCTTGACGGTCAGGCCGGCAATCCGGCCGGCGTCCTTGGTCGCCTGGCGCTGCGAATCGTTGAAATACGCCGGCACCGTGATCACGGCCTCGGTGACTTCCTCGCCCAGGTAATCCTCGGCGGTCTTCTTCATTTTCATGAGCACGCGCGCTGAAATCTCCGGCGGCGCCATCTTCTTGCCCTGGGCCTCGACCCAGGCGTCGCCGTTGTCGGCCTTGACGATCTTGTAGGACACCATGTCGATGTCTTTCTGCACGACGTCGTCGGCGAACTTGCGGCCGATCAGCCGCTTGACCGCGAACAGGGTGTTCTGGGAATTGGTGACCGCCTGGCGCTTGGCCGACTGGCCGACCAGGACCTCGTCGTCCTTCGTGAAGGCCACGATCGAGGGCGTGGTGCGATCACCCTCGCTGTTCTCGATGACGCGCGGCTTGCCGCCCTCCATCACTGCAACGCAGGAGTTGGTGGTACCCAGATCGATGCCGATTACCTTGCTCATGGCTTGCTCCGAAATAGCAGATTCTTGACCGGGTATCTGGGGCCGCGGCGGGACGAATTCAAGCCGGAGCCTGGGGCGCACGGGCGACGATTACGCGGGCCGGACGCAGCAGGCGGCCGTTGAGCTGATAGCCCGACTGCAGCACCTGCAGCACACTGTCGGGTTTCGCGGTGGCGGATTCCTGCGCTACCACGGCCTCGTGGAGCGCGGGGTCGAAGGGCTCACCCAGCGGGTCGAGCCGCTGGATGGCGAACTTTTCGAAAGCCCTGGCGATGAGCTGCAAGGTCGCCTGTTGTCCGGCGATCAGCCCCTGGGGCTCCGCGCCCGCGGCGCTGTGGACGGCGAGTTCGAGGCTGTCGCGCACGCCCAGCAGCTCTGCGGCAAAGCGCTCAAGCGCGTAGCGATGCGCGTTTTCAATCTCGCGTTGCGTGCGCTTGCGCACGTTGTCGAGCTCGGCCACGGCGCGCAGTTGGGCGTCGCGCGCCGCGGCGCCGGCCTGATCCGCTGCTTCGAGCGCGGCCCGGAGGGCAGCCACCTCATCGATCGCGCCCTGGGCAGGCTCAGTCCGGGGCAATTCGGTTTGCAGTTCTGGGTCCAATTAAAAGCTTCCAAATTAATGAATTGAACAGATTAATTAATGTTACTTATGAAGAAGAAGCCGCGCTATCCGGCGCATTATGGGGACTAGCGACGTGAATTCAAGGCCGAGCCCAGGAGCTTCGCCGTGATGTCGACGATGGGAATCACCCGTTCATAGGCCATGCGGGTCGGACCGATGACACCCAGCACGCCGGCCACCCCTTCGCCCGTGCTGTAGGGCGCGGTGATGACGCTGCAATCATCCAGGATCTGGTAGCCCGATTCGTGGCCAATGAAGATCTGCACGCCATCGGCGCGCAGGCTCTGGTCGAGCAGGTGCAGGATGTCGCGCTTCTCGGTAAAGGCTTCGAACAGGCGCTTGAGCTTGTCGACGCTCGACAGCTCGGCGAGTCCCATCAGGTTGGTCTCGCCGGCGATGACGTATTCGATGCCTTCCTGTGTGCCGCTCTGCCCGCAGACCTGCTGGGCGATCGAGATGGCGTCCAGCATCACCTGGTTGATCGAGGCGTGGGTCTCCGTAAGTTGCCGCAGCAATTCCGTGTGCACCTGGCTCAGGGATCGACTGCGGCAATGGTCGTTGAGAAAATTCGCGGCGCGTCGCAGCTCTTCCGGGCCGTAACGGCGCTCGAGCTGGATGATGCGGTTCTGCACCTCGCGGTCGTTGAACACCAGGATCACGAGCACCCGGTTTTCGGTGAGCGTCACAAACTCGATCTGCGTCAGGGTTGCCGCCGGCGCCAGCGGCATGGTGACGAGCCCGGCCAGGTGGGTGATACGCGAGAGCAGCTGCGAGGCGGATGCCACCAGCTGTTTTGGCCCCGCGCCGGCGGACTCAAATTGCTCGCGCAGATCGAGCAACTCCGCCGATTCCGTCGCCGGCAGTTCCGCGCGCAGCAGCGCGTCGACGAAGAAGCGGTAGCCGCGGTCGGTCGGCACGCGCCCCGCCGAAGTGTGGGGCGAGCTGACGAAGCCGAGTTCCTCGAGGTCCGCCATCACGTTGCGGATCGTGGCGGAGCTCAGGCTCAGGCCGGAATCGCGTGACAGTGCCCGCGAGCCGACCGGCTGGCCGTCACGGATGTAGCTCTGCACCAGCACCCGCAGCAAATGCTGCGCGCGCTCGTTCAGGGCTTCCGGCGGGCTTGAATCGGCGCTCATAACTTGCAGAGTTTCCCAGATCCGTTGGCAGGCTACCGAGCCTGTTTCCGCCCCGTCAAGCGCTGCTTGGCCGGCACTGGGTCGCAACCTTAACATCTGGGCAGAATTGCAGCGTTGGCCGCTCCGGCCGGGCATGTTTAAATGCCGGGTATGACGGCCCGCCCGCAAACCTGCGCCCTGATTGGCCACTTCGCCGAACCGCGCATCGCCGAAAGCGCCGTGGCGGCGCTGGCCGCCCTCGCGCGCCGCGGCGTCGCGGTACTGGTCCCCGCCGACGAACCTGGCGATTTCGGGGCGGCCGTTCGTGCCGTGCCGCGCGCTGAACTCGCAGCCGAGGCCGATTTCATGATCGCGGTCGGGGGCGATGGCACGCTGCTGCATGCCGCCCACCTGGTGGTCGGACGCGACGTGCCGCTGCTGGGCATCAATCGCGGGCGCCTCGGGTTCCTGACCGATGTCATGCCGCAGGATGTCGCCGTCGGCATCGACGCCGTGCTGGATGGCCATTGCACCTCTGATCCGCGCCGCCTGCTCGAAGCCCGGCTGCGGCGCGGCGACGGCGGCGCGGCGCGGCTCCTGGCGCTGAACGACGTGGTGTTGTTGCGGCGCGAGGCCGGCCGCATGCTCGATTTCCAGACCCGGGTCGACGGTCGCTATCTCAATTCCCACCGGGGCGACGGCATTGTAGTCGCAACTGCAACCGGATCGACCGCCTACGCGCTCTCCTGCGGCGGCCCGATTGTCGACCCCGGACTCGATGTGCTGGTGATGGCGCCCATCTGTCCGCACACGCTCTCCGACCGCCCGATCGTGGTGCCGGGCGATGCGCGCATCGAGATCAGCTCGGTCGACCGCAGCGCCGGCCTGGCCGAGGTCACCTGCGACGGGGCGCGGCTCGGCGATCTGCAGCCAGGCGAAAAGCTCGAGATTTCGGCAACCGGCGGCTCGGTCACCCTCCTGCATCCGCCGGGCTACGACTATTTCCGGCTGCTGCGCTCGAAGCTCCGCTGGGGCCGGGGCGCGGAGCAGCAGGAACGCTAGAAACACACCACCGTCATGCTGCGTAACCTGCAAATTCGCGACCTGGCCATCATTGACGCTGTGGAGATCGATTTCGCGCCGGGCCTGACCGTGCTCACGGGCGAAACCGGCGCCGGCAAGTCGATGCTGGTAGATGCCATCGAACTGCTGAGCGGCGGCCGCGCGGGCGCCGAAGTCGTGCGCGCGGGGGCCGAGCGCGCCGACCTCAGTGCCACCGTGGATATCTCGAAGGTGGGCGGCGCGCTGCGCCACGTGCTCGAGGAGCAGTCGATTCCGCACGAGGGCGAACTGCTGTTGCGTCGCGTGATCGGCAGCGATGGCCGCAGCCGCGCCTGGATCAACGGCCAGAGCGTGCCAGTTACGGTATTGCGTGCGGTCGGCGAACTGCTGTTCGATATCCACGGCCAGCACGAATTCCAATCTCTAATGCGCGCCAACGCGCAACGCGAACTGCTCGACACCTTTGGCCAGCTCGAGGCGCTGGTCGGCCTGGTGCGCGGCACGCATGCCACGTGGCTCGGGCTCATGAACCGCAGCGTAACGGTCGAGGCCGCCGCCAGCGAGCGGCATGCGCGACTCGACCTGTTGCGCTACCAGGTACAGGAACTCGAGGCGATGCGCCTCGGTGCCGACGAATTCACCAAACTGAGCGAAGAGCGCGCGCGCATTGCCAACAGCGGCCGGCTGGCGCAGGCGGCGCGCACCGCGCTCGAAGGCCTGTACGAATCCGAACACGGCAACGCCCATCTGCTGCTGGCGCGGGCCGGCGCGGCATTGCGCACGGCCAGCGGGCTCGACGCGCAACTCGCCCCGCTCCACCCGCAGCTCGAACAGGCTGCGGCGCAGGTGCAGGAAGTGGCGCACGCGCTGACGCATTACCTCGAGTCGCTGGAATTCGACCCGGCGCGCCAGGAAATAGTCGAGCGGCGGCTCGCCGCCATCGAAGAGTTGGCCCGCAAGCACCGGGTCGAGCCCGCCGAGCTGGTCGCCTGGCACGGCGCCCTGCAACGCGAACTCACGGCCATGGAAACCGCCGCGGCCGACCTGGGCTCGCTCCGTACGCAGGTGGCGGCGGCGCTCGCGACCTACCAGGAACAGGCGCGCAAACTCACGGCGGCGCGCGCCACGGCGGCGCGCGCCCTGGGCGCTGCGGTCACACGCCGCATGCAGGAACTGGGCATGGCCGGCGGCAGTTTCGTTGCCGATGTCACGCCCCTCGACGGCGCCGAGCCCGCCGCGCACGGCGCCGATCGTGTCGAATTCCGCGTCAGCACCAATCCAGGCCAACCACTGCGGGCGGTAGCAAAGATCGCTTCGGGCGGTGAGCTGGCGCGGCTGTCACTCGCGGTGCAGGTGTGCTGCGCACGCAATGCCGCGCCTTGCATGGTCTTTGACGAGGTCGACGCCGGCATCGGCGGCGCAGTGGCGGAAATCGTCGGCCGCGAACTGCGGGGGTTGGGTGGCGCGGCGCAAGCACTATGCGTGACGCATCTGGCGCAAGTCGCCTGCCAGGGCCACCAGCACCTGCGGGTCGCCAAGCTCACCGACGGCCGCGCCACGCGCATCAGCGTTACAGCGCTCAACGGCGCAACCAGGGTCGAGGAGATCGCGCGCATGCTCGGTGGACTCGAGATCACCGCCAAGGCGCGCTCGCACGCCGTCGAGATGCTGGAGCGGGCAGCAAGCACGGCCGCACCGGCCGCGGCCGTGCGCCGTGGGCGTGGCGGCAAGAGCTAGGCGCGCAGGCCCGGATTCAGCTTGCGCCGCGGGCAATCGGCACGCTGGCAACGGCCGTAGAGTATCAGCGAGTGTTCCTTGATCTTGAATCCGTGTTGCTGCGCGATCGCCTCCTGGCGTGCCTCAATATCCGCATCGATGAACTCTTCGACGTGGTCGCAGTCCATGCAGACGATATGGTCATGATGGGCACCCTGAACCAGCTCGAATACCGCCATGCCGTCTTCGAAGTGGTGGCGCGCCACCAGGCCCGCGGCCTCGAATTGCGTCAGCACGCGATAGACCGTGGCGAGGCCAATGTCCTCGGCCGAGCCGATCAGGCTTTTGTAGATTTCCTCGGCCGACAGGTGCCGCGTGGCGCTGCGCTCGAGGAGTTCGAGTATCTTCAGGCGCGGCAGCGTGACCTTGAGGCCCGCCTTGCGCAGATCTTTCCCTTCCATGTATCCGCCCGAACGGTATGATTGACAGTATGCAAATTACCATATTGCGGGGCGTTACCACCCTGTTGATCGCGGTGAGTCTGCTCGCTGGAACCGGCTGCGTCTATCGCATGCCCATCCAGCAGGGCAACCACCTGGACGCGACCAGCATCGCCGAGGTCAAGCCCGGCATGACCCGCGCGCAAGTGCGCTACCTGCTTGGCACGCCCATGGTGCCCGGCGGCTTCCAGAATGACCGCTGGGATTACGATTACTACCTCAAACTGCGGCGGCTCCAGTCCCCTTACCGCAGTCACGTGACGGTCTATTTCCGCAGCGACCTGGTCGATCACGTCGATACTGACGTCAAGGGCAATCCGTCCGAGCACGTCTCCAGCAAACCGGTCAACGCCCCGGGAGCCTAGGGCCTCGCCTTGCCGGCCCGCTGCCGGCGGCGCTGACGCGGATCCGCCGGGAGTGGGCGGTAGAGCTCGATCCGATCACCATCGCGCGGTACCGCGCTGCGCTCACAGCGTACGCCCCAGATGCCGGTCGCCGCGCCTTCCCAGTCGATCGCAGTGACCGCCGGTTCCGATCCTGCCTGGCTACGCGCCTGCGCCAGTGCCGCGGCGACGGTTGCTGCGCCCGGCAGATGCACCCAGTAAAGTCTCGGTCCCGCGGCCGCATCGAGCGCGACCAGGCAGCACTTGCCCGCATGTTCAGGCATGTGAGTGCTGCGCGCGGACCACGAAGGCCTGCACCATCGAGGCGGCGATGCCTTCGATCAAGGGCTCGAGCAGCGCCGCCTTCAGCGAGTTCGAGAATTCGTACTGCAGCTGCAGTTCGATACGGCAGCCATTGCTGCCGACAGGGGCGAAGGTCCACAGGCCGTGGAGCGCACGCAGGGGCCCGGACACCAGCTCCATGCGGACTTCGCTGTGCGGCTTGAGATGATTCCGGGTCGTCAGCTGCGTGCTCAGCGGCCCACGGTGCACCTTGAGCCGCACCACCACCTCGCGCTCGGTCTGCATCAGGATCTCCGCGCCCGAGCAGCCCGGCACGAATTTCGGGTAGCTGGCGACATCGTTGACCAGCGCATACACCTGCTCTGGCAGGCGGGCGATCAACGCTGAGCGCGTCAAGGTTTTCATGGCATTGAGTCTGGAGCATCGCGCCGGCCGACTCAACCCGAGCGCGTACAATGCGGCCATGGTGAAGCCCGAGATCCCCGAGCGAGTGATTGCCGAAAACCGGCGCGCGCGCTTTGACTATTTCATCGAGGAGCGGCTCGAAGCCGGGCTCGCGCTCGAGGGCTGGGAGGTCAAGGCCATGCGCGCCGGACGCGCGCAGCTCACGGAAGGCTACGTCTACATACGCAACTCCGAGGCCTTCCTGATCGGCGCGCACATCGCCCCGCTGAAGACCGCTTCCACCCACAAGGTTGCCGACCCGGTCCGCACCCGCAAGCTCCTGCTCAACCGGAAGGAGCTCGAGCATCTCATCGGCGCCGTCGAACGGCGCGGCTACACGCTGGTGCCGCTCGAGCTCTACTGGAAGCACGGCCGCGCCAAGCTCCAGCTCGGCCTCGCCAAAGGCAAGAAACAGCACGACAAGCGCGCGACCGAGAAGGACCGCGATTGGGTGCGCGACAAGGCGCGGCTGTTGCGACGGCGTTAGCAGTTCCGCGCGTTTGCCAGGCGGCGCCTGCCCGCCGGTGGTATAGTGCTTTGGTTTCCTGAAGGGGGCGACCGGTTTCGACGTGGGTTACGAACCTTCAGGGGCGTGCCGAGGCGCAGTGGCCCTCGTTAATAACTGCTGCAAAACTTAGTTGCCAACG
>JAYUZI010000127.1:0-2914 GCA_043751915.1 Gammaproteobacteria bacterium
GCGCGCACGTCGGCCACCACATCGCCAAACTGGATCGACTGCTGCATGTTCGAGGGCTCACCCTTCATGTGCATCAGGCAGGCGGCGGCACCGGTGCGCGCCAGAGCGGTCAGCGCGCCGCGCGCCTGCAACGCGCGGACGTCGTTGATCATGGCGGCTCCCTCGGCCACCGCCTGCTCGATCACCTCGGGCCGGCTCGTGTCGACCGAGATGATCACCTCGCTCCCGCGGGCCGCCGCCCGGACGACCGGAATGACGCGCCGCAGTTCTTCTTCGAGGGGAACCGGTACAGCTCCGGGCCGCGTGGATTCGCCGCCAATGTCGACGATCGCCGCGCCCTCGGCGACCATCATGCGAACGCGTTCGGCAGCCCGCTCAGGATCGAGGTATTGCCCGCCGTCGCTGAAGGAATCGGGCGTGACGTTGAGCACGCCCATGACCACCGGCTCGGTGAGGAGCAGCGTACCGCGTGCATGCCGCAACGCCAGTCGCTGCGGAGGCGAGCCACTGTTCAGTGCTGGCCCGCCGGTGTGCCGATCGGCGGCTTGGCCCGCTCGGTGGTGTCGGCCGCAACGGGCTTGCCGCCCGTGCTGCCGCCGCCGGCATCGTCCCAGCCTTCCGGTGGCTTGGGCTCCTGACCGGCCATGATGTCCTTGATCTGCGCTTCGTCCAGGGTCTCGTACTTGATCAGCGCGCTGGCCATCGCGTCGAGCTTCGAGCGGTGCAGGATCAGAATATCTCGCGCCTGCTGGTAGGCGACGTCGATCACCCGCCTCACCTCGACATCAATGACATGCGCGGTTTCGTCCGAGACCTGCTTGTGCTGCGTAACGCTGCGTCCGAGGAACACTTCGCTTTCCTCTTCAGCGTAGGCCAGCGGACCGAGTTTGTCGGACAAGCCCCAGCGCGTCACCATGTTGCGCGCCAGGGTGGTGGCGCGTTCGATGTCATTGGAGGCGCCGGTCGTGACCGCAGCCGGGCCAAAAGCGAGTTCCTCGGCGATGCGGCCGCCAAACAGGCTGGCGATCTGCGATTCGAGCCGCTGCTTGCTGTAGCTGTAACGGTCTTCCTCCGGCAGGAAGAAAGTGACGCCGAGTGCGCGGCCGCGCGGAATGATCGTCACCTTGTACACCGGATCATGCTCCGGCAGATTGACGCCAACCACGGTGTGCCCTGCCTCGTGGTAAGCCGTGTTGAGTTTTTCCTTGTCGCTCATCACCATCGAGCGCCGCTCGGCGCCCATCATGATCTTGTCCTTGGCGCGCTCAAACTGCTCCATCGTCACCAGCTTCAGGTTGGCGCGCGCCGCGAACAGCGCCGCCTCGTTGACCAGGTTCGACAGGTCGGCGCCCGAGAAACCCGGGGTGCCGCGCGCGATCAGCGCCGGACGCACGTCGTCGGCCAGCGGCACGCGCCGCATGTGCACGCGCAGGATCTGCTCACGGCCGCGCACATCGGGGAGCGGCACCACCACCTGACGGTCGAACCGGCCGGGGCGCAGGAGTGCGGGGTCGAGCACATCGGGCCGGTTGGTGGCGGCGATGACGATGATGCCCTCGTTGCCTTCGAAACCGTCCATCTCCACCAGCAACTGATTCAGCGTCTGCTCGCGCTCGTCGTGGCCACCGCCGAGGCCCGCACCGCGATGGCGGCCAACCGCGTCGATCTCATCAATGAAAATAATACAGGGCGCGTGCTTCTTGGCCTGTTCGAACATGTCGCGCACGCGCGAGGCGCCGACGCCGACGAACATCTCGACGAAGTCGGAACCCGAGATCGTGAAAAACGGCACCTTGGCTTCGCCCGCGATGGCACGCGCCAGCAGCGTCTTGCCAGTGCCGGGGTTGCCGACCATCAGCACGCCCTTGGGGATCTTGCCACCGAGCTTCTGGAACTTGCCCGGGTCCTTGAGGAAATCGACGATCTCGCCGACCTCCTGCTTGGCTTCGTCGATGCCCGCGACATCGGCAAAAGTGACATTGACCTGGTCTTCCCCGAGGAGCCGCGCCCGACTCTTGCCGAAGCTCATGGCACCGCGCCCGCCGCCCGCGCCCTGCATCTGGCGCAGCATGTAGACGAACACCAGGATCAGCAACAGCGCCGGCGCCATCGACAGCAGCAGCTGCGTGAAGAAATTGGGCTGCGGCGGCGCGCGGCCTTCGATGCCGACATTGGCCTTGCTCAAATCGCCGATCAGCGCCGTGTAATTGGTCTCGGGGTTATAGGTCTCGAACTTGCTCTTGTCCTTGCGGGTGCCATAGATGGTGTCGCCCTGCAGGACCACGCTGTCGACACGGCCGTCACGCATCTCATTGAGAAAGGCGGAATAACGGACTTCCTCCGGTTTGCCCGCGGCCGGCATGTACTTGGTCAGCACCGCGACCAGCACGAGTGCGATGACCGCCCACAGCAGGATATTCTTGGTCGTGTCGTTCAATTTCTAGGCTCCAGTCACTTCACGCTACACCAATCGCAGGCCACTCGCCAGCAAGTAGATCTCGGCGCTCCGGGCCCGGGAAGCGGCGGGTTTTAGGAAGCGCACAGTCTTGAACTGGCGCCGGGCGGCCACGGTCAACTCCTGGAAACCAGCCCCCTGGAACACCTTGATGAGGGCGCCCCCGCCCGGTTTCAACACCCGCCCCGCCATCTCGAGGCCCAGCTCTGCCAGGTACATGGCGCGGGGCTGGTCGATGACATCCATGCCGCTGCGATTGGGTGCCATATCGGACAGCACCACGTCGACCCCACGGTCTCCGGCCAGTGCCAGCAATTGGGCAAAAACCTGCTCATCGCGGAAGTCCCCCTGTATGAAGTCCACACCAGCCAGGCTGTCCATGGGCAGGATATCGCTGGCGATCACCTTGCCCTCCCGCCCCACCTTGCCCCTGGCGTACTGGCTCCAGGCGCCCGGTGC
>JAYUZI010000128.1:0-4188 GCA_043751915.1 Gammaproteobacteria bacterium
GTCCCTCAGTGCGCGTGCGTGCCAGAAACAGGCTCCTCAATGCCTTGCGCATTATACGGTCGCTCACTGCCATGTCGCGCTTGGTTCAGACACCGGGAATTCAACCCTCGGCACTGGAGTACCCACATGAAAGTCCATCGATTGCTGACAGCGCTGGCCGCGATCCTCATTACCGCCGGACAGGCTCTGATCCTTGCCGTGGATACGGCATCCACGGTGCGCTTCACCACACCAGTGGCAGCATACGCAGCGTTCCACAAAGCGACCTGGAGGCAGGTATGAAGGATCTGCGCTCGAGAGAAATCCTGCCATCGCTCATTGCGGCCCGCGCCGGCAGGTTACGCTGCTGGCCGGGGCGGCCGCTTCGCAGCCTCGATCAAGGCATCAGCAAGAAAGTCGATATCGCGGTCACGGCTAAGGCCGTTCGTGATACAGGCACGGACCACAGACTCACTTTCGAAGGTCGCCTTCGACACCCACGCTACCCCACTCGCCACCAGACCGCCCACGATTGTGGTCACCGAATCCGCGCCGTCCGGCGGCCGCGCGCACACGACGGCGACTGCTGAGTCGTTCACAACCCGCCAGCCGGCTGCTGCCAGCTGACTTCTGAGGCGCGCGGCCAGCACTACTCCGCGCTCAATGTGTTCGCAAAATCCACCCCAGCCAGCTACCGCCAGGGATAGAAAGAGCCGTAGACCGATGAACCGGCGCGACCACTGAATGGAGTTGACGTAAGGATCGCGCTCGACGTCGTTCGATGGCATGTATTCTGCGGCTACCCGAAAGACCTGGCTGAGTATTTCGGGCCTGCGGAGCAGGAACATCCCGGTACCCATCGTCGTCGCCAGCCATTTGTGGGCATCGAGCGTGACTGAATCCGCAGCCTCGATGCCACTCAACTGTGCTCGCAAGCTTGCTGATGCGGCGAGCGCCCCGCCCCACGCGGCATCGACGTGGAACCATAAGTCACGGTGCCGGGCAATCCGGGCACAGTCCGTGAGCGGATCAATCATTCCGGCGTTCGTGGTACCCGCGGTCGCCACGATCATGATCGGCTGGTCGCCGGCCTGCACGTCCACCTCAATCATTGCCTCGAGCGCGCGGACATCCATTCGGCCGAAGCCGTCGGTTGGCACGAAGCGAACGGCGTCGCGCCCGATGCCGGCCTGGTGCGCAATCTTGAGCCACGCCAGATGACTGTCGCGTGAGGCATAGAATGACGGAGACCGCGCGTATGCACGCACGCCGCGTGCGCCGAAGTGTGGATTCCGCTCCGTCAGCGCGCATAGCAGCGCCGTGTAGTTTGCTTCACTGCCTCCGACCGTAAAGTGGCCCCCCGACGCCTCGGGCAGGCCCAGCCGAGCTGCCACCTTCGCGACCGTGTGACTCTCAATATCCACGGCAGCCGGCGCGTGCGACCAGACTGCGAGTTGCGGGTTGAAAGCAGCAACTATGCGGTCGGCTACCTCGGACGCACTCGATGGTCGTGGATTGAACAGGCCAAAGTACCGCGCGTGAGTCGTATGCGTCATTCCGCCCTGCAGGCCCTTGAGGACCCACGCGATGACCCCATCGATTTCCCTGGCGTCCGCAAAGTCAATATCCGCGAGCTCCCGACGAAACTTCCTTGCATCAAATTCCGGGACGACCAGCCCCGCCGCGACCTGGGTCCGCGCTGTTTCAAGGCCTTGCGAAACGGTCGCCTCAAGCCGGCGCCACTCGGGACCTTCGAGGAACATTTGCGTCATGGGTGTTCTGCAGCGGGGTTGTTCAGGCAATTGCGGCGCGAACTGCGCGTGCCGCATAGCAGCCGGGCCGGGCGTTGTGCAGGTGCAGGAAGTCCACGCCCGGATTATCGAGATAGCGGCTGATGAGCGACGCCACGTGGGCGCCGTCGGTGACGTCGGCGTCCACCATCATGCCAGCAGCGTCAAAGGCGCGGACCGACAGCAACCTCGAACTGATGACTTCGGGAACTTCATTGACCGCCGGCACGCAGTCGACGGCGTGCTCGCGCACGTAGATGGCATGGCGTGAACGATACGGGCCCGCTACCGGCAGGTGCTCGTGGTTCAACAGCAGCAACGACTCGCCAGGATCCGCGTCCCGCAGGCTGACGCGGCACGGGAAACCCGGCCGGCGATCAGCCACGCAGCGCAAAGCGCCGCGGGCAGCCAGTTCCTGGCCCGACAGTCCGAACAGCGGCGCGAAGCTCGCTGCGGGCAAGGCGACGATTCTGAAATCCACGGTTCACTCCTGGTCATTCTCCGGCGCGCAGTGTGGCCTGAGCCTGGCGGCGGCGTACCCCGCTTCTTGCGCCGCAATTCCCGGCTACCGACCGGCCGCCACAGGGCTCTGCTTGATATCCGTAAGTACTTACGGATATTCTTCCGGCCGGAGGCGATGATCATGGCGGGTCTGCACGAATACGGAACGCTGTTGCTGGGCACACGGATGCGCAAGGTCGCCGAGACCATATACGCCGGCGTCGACGAGGTGTATCGCGGCCAGGGGGTCGACCTGCCCGCGCGCTGCTTTCCGATCCTGTTCCTGCTGCGGGACCGCGGCCGACTCGGGATCTCGGAGCTGGCCAAGCTGCTCGGCCAGAGCCACCCGGCGGTGAGCCAGATGAGCCGCAAACTCCTCGAGCACGGTGTGGTTCGCGAAGCGCCTGACCAGAAGGATGACCGGCGCCGCCTGCTGAGCCTGTCGCGACGCGGAGTGAGTCTCATGGCGCGGCTCGAACCGGTCTGGCAGGCCATCGTGCAGGCGCTCGGTGATCTCGAGGCCGCCCACCCGCTGTCCGCGCCGCTGACCGCCATCGACGCCGCGCTCGAAGGACGGAGCTTCGCCGCGCGCATCCGCGCGCACCTCGACGCGGAGCGCGAGGTCGAGATCCTGCCGTTCAGCCGCCGCTATGGGGCGGATTTCAAGCGCCTGAATTTCGAATGGCTGGAGCGATTCTTCCGCGTCGAGCCTATCGACGAGCAGGTCCTCTCGAGACCGCAGGACATCATCCGCGATGGCGGCGCCATCCTGCTCGCGCGCCGCGGCCGGGAGATCGTCGGCACCTGCGCGCTGATCAACGACGGTGACGGACGCTACGAATTCACCAAGATGGCGGTCACTGCGAATTGTCAGGGGCTCGGCATCGGGCGCAAGCTCCTGGACGCGGGCATCGGGGCGTACACGGCGCTCAAGGGCCGGGAACTGTTCCTCGAGACCAACAGCGTGCTCAAGCCGGCCATCAAACTGTTCGAATCAGCTGGCTTCGTGCACTCGCCCCCGCCGCGTGCTTCCGGCTACGAGCGCGCCAACGTCTACATGGTGTACCAGGGGCCGAAAGGCGCAAGTCATGCCAGCCATTGAAGATCGTCTGCGCGCACTCGGGTTGGCGCTGCCGCCGCCGGTCAAGCCGCCGGCCGGAGTGACCCTGCCGTTTCAGTTCGTGCGCATCATCGGCCAGCGCGCCCTGATCTCCGGCCACGGGCCGCAGGCCCCAGACGGTTCATTCGCGGCGCCACTGGGTAAGGTCGGCCGCGAAGTGTCGCCCGAGCAGGGATACCTCGCCGCCCGCCTGACCGCCCTGTCGATACTCGGGAGCCTCAAGCGCGCGCTCGGCGATCTCGACCGCGTGACGGCGTGGGCACGCGTCTTTGGCATGGTGAACTCGGCGCCTGGGTTCAACAGGCAACCAGGCGTCATCAACGGTTGCTCGGATCTCATCCTCGAGCTCTACGGCCCTGTCGTCGGCGCGCACAGCCGCAGCGCCGTGGGCCTGGCGGAGCTCCCTTTTGACATCCCGGTCGAGATCGAAGGCGAAGTGGAGTTCAGGTAGCCGACGTCAATTCCGGACGAGCGCGCGCTGGCCGCTTTCGATATCGAGCAGCATCCGCTTGCGCCACAGGCCCCCACCGTAGCCGCCGGGTTCGCCATTTGCGTTCACGACGCGGTGGCAGGGAATCAGGATGGAGATCCGGTTCATGCCGTTCGCTGTGCCAACCGCCCGCACTGCACCGGGATGCCCCACCTGACGCGCGACATCCTTGTAGGAGCCGGTCTTACCGTAGGAAATCTTCAGCAGCGCCGACCACACTTTACTGCTGGAAGGACGTGCCGGGATAACACAGCGGCAGTTCGAGCTCGCGCCGCCTGCCGGCCAGGTAGTCGTCCAACTGACCCTTC
>JAYUZI010000129.1:0-4294 GCA_043751915.1 Gammaproteobacteria bacterium
TGCTGATCGGCGCGCGGCTGGTCATGGTCGGTCACCTCACGCAGCGCGCGCGCGCAATGACGGTGCTGCTCGCCGTGGCCGGCGCCGCCCTGTGTCTGCTCAACTGGGATCCTGGTACCGGACGGGCCTTGGGTTTGGCCGCAGTGGTCTTCGCGCTGCTGTGCGGCGCGCCGATGTTCACGATTATCGGTGGCCTGGGACTGCTGCTGATGTGGGCCGATGGCCAGCCGACTGCCGCGATGGCGGTCAAGCACTATTCGCTGGCCACGACACCGGTGATTCCGACCCTGCCGCTGTTTGCCCTGACCGGCTATCTGCTCGCCGAGAGTGGCGCCGCGCAGCGGCTGGTGCGGGTCTTCAGCGCCTGGTTTGGGCCGTTTCGCGGCGGCCTCGCCATGGCGACCGTGCTCTCCTGCGCTTTCTTCACGACCTTCACGGGCGCTTCCGGGGTCACGATACTGGCGCTCGGCGGACTGCTGCTGCCGGCCTTGAAGTCAGCCGGGTACACCGATCGCAACGCGCTCGGCCTGATCACCGGTTCGGGATCCATCGGACTGCTGTTTCCGCCGTGCCTGCCGGTGATTCTCTATTCCATCATCGCGCTGCAGACGTTGCAGGGGTTCGACCCGTCGACGCTCGACAAGTACGACGTCAGCATCGAGGGTATGTTCACCGCGGCGTTCCTCCCGGGGCTGCTGCTGGTATCACTGGCGATGCTGTGGGGGCGATCGCGCGAACCGCTACGCAGGGGTGCGCGCCCGCCTTTCGATTGGCACGAGGCCCTGGTCGCTTTGTGGGACGCCAAGTGGGAAATGGCCCTGCCCATCGTCGCGGTCGGCGCCATGTTCGGTGGCTGGGTCAGTTCGCCGGTGCAGGCTGCGGCACTGACTGCGGGCTATGCCCTGCTCATCGAAACCTGCATCCACCGTGAGCTGAAATTTCGCATCGATCTGCCGCGCATCGGCGCCGAATGCGGGCTGCTCACCGGGGGGATCCTGCTGATCCTCGGTACCGCCATGGGGCTGACGAATTTTCTCGTCACCGAACAGGTGCCGGACCAGCTGACAGCCTGGGTTGGGCACTACATTTCCTCGCCCTACGCCTTCCTGCTGGCCCTGAATATCGCCTTGCTCGTGGTCGGCTGCCTGATGGACGTGTACTCGGCCATCGTGGTAATCGTGCCGCTGATCGTGCCGCTCGGCTTGCAGTACGGCATAGACCCTGTGCACCTGGGTGTCATTTTCCTGGTCAATCTGGAGCTGGGCTTCCTGCATCCGCCGGTGGGCATCAACCTGTTTCTCGCCAGCTACCGCTTCAACCGCCCGCTCGGTGAGATAGTATGGGCGGTGCTGCCGATGCTGGGCGTGGTGGCCACGGCGGTGCTGCTGATCACTTACTGGCCGCCCCTGACACACTGGTTGCCAGCGCTCCTTGCCCGCTGACCATGGCTACAAAAAGCGCCGACAACTCTGTCCGCTACGCCAAGACCGCACGGCCGGTTCCGGCCAATGTGCTGGCGCGCGAGCGGTTATACAAGCTGCTCGATGAAGCCAGTTCGCGCCCAGTGGTGTGGATCGCCGGCCCGCCCGGTGCCGGCAAGACCACGCTGGTGGCCGACTACCTCGCGCACCGGCCGGTCGACACGATCTGGTACCAGGTCGACAGCAGTGACGCCGACCCGGCCTCGTTTTTCTATTTCGTCAGCCAGGCCGTGCAGCAGCGGCATCCCGACGGCCGCCCGTTGCCACTGCTGGCCTCCGAGTTTCTTGCGGACCTGGAAGTCTTCACGCGTCGGTTCTTTCGCGAACTCTTCAACCGCCTGCACACGCCGTTCGCACTGGTGCTCGATAATTTCCAGGAGGGTGCGGAAGCGGCGGGACTCCAGAGCGTCCTGCAGACCGGTCTCAGCGAAATTCCCCCCGGCGGCAACATCATCCTGATCGCGCGCAGCGAACCACCGGCGGTGCTGGCACGATTTCGCGCCAATAACCAGATGTGCGTCGTCGGTTGGGACGAGCTGAAACTGACGCGCGAGGAGCAGGACGGCATCGTCGCACTCCGCGGCATGCATTTTGATGACGCGGTGCTTGCGACCCTGTACCGCCGCACCCAGGGCTGGGCGGTGGCGCTCGCCATGCTGCTCGGCGACAAGCGGGAGCTGACTGAGTCGGGCGAGCTGAAGCCCTCGCCAGCGCTCGCGTTTGAGTATTTCGGTGAAGTGATCTTCCGCCGGCTTGACCCGGTGACGCGTGATTTGCTGCTGCGCATCGCGATGCTGCCACAGATCAGTCGGGCGCTTGCGCAACGGCTGTGCCCCGATCTCGATGCGGTGGCGCTGCTCGACGGGCTTAAGCCCTACGCCTATCTGCTGCTGACGACCTCGGCGAAGAACGAAGTGCTGTACCAGTTGCACCCGCTGGCCCGCGAGTTCCTGATGGGCAAGGCGCGCGAGGTTTTCAGTGTCGACGAACTGCTGGCCGCGCGCCGGCGCGCCTCGGCGCTGCTCGCCGAACAGGGGCAGGCGGACGCCGCCGCCCAGTTGCTGGTGGAAATCGAGGACTGGCCGGCACTGCAGACGCTGATTCTCGCGCAGGCCGAGAACCTCCTCGCGCAGGGGCGCGGCGAGACCCTGCTGCGCTGGATCAACTCGCTCCCCGCCGGCGTCAGCAGCGCCGAGCCGTGGCTCCAGTACTGGCTGGCCGCAGCCCGCTTCGCCAGCGCGCCGATCGAAGCGGCGGCGCAGTTCGAGCGGGCTTATCGCGGCTTCTGCGCGCAGGCGCCGCGGGCCGACGACGTCGGGCGGTTTCTTTCCCTGGCAGGGTTGTTCGATACGCTGGTGCACGATCCGGACGACCTGCACCCGCTCGATCACTGGATCGGCGAGGTCGAGCAATTGATCGCGACGCGTCCCTGGCCAAGCCCGGCCATTGAGGCACGCGTCACACAGAGCCTGTTCATGGCGATGGTGTTGCGTCAGCCGCAACATCCACAACTGTACGCCTGGGGCGAGCGCACGCTGGCGCTCGCGCAGGGGGGCGGTGACGCCAAGCTGCGCATGACCGCCGGTCTCTACGTGGTCACGGTGATGATCTGGACCGGGCGCTTTGCGCGGGCCGCGGCGCTGATCGAAGCGTTGCGCGGCATGGGCGAGGACCCGAGCGTGCCGGCCGTGGCGCTGGTGACGCTCCGCCAGCTCGAGTCGATGTACTACATGCTCCAGGGCCGGCAGGAGTCCTGCCTCGAAGCGGTGTACGACGGGCTCGACCTGGCGAGCAATTCCGGCGTCAGCCTGTGGCGCAGCACCTTGCTGCTGCACGGCGCGGGCGCCTCGCTCGCGGCGGGGGATCTCGATACTTCGGCGGAGCTGCTGGCGGAAGTCGGCCAACGCGGCGGTGGCACGCGGCGTTTCGGCGCCTGCATGCGCGAGTATTTCCTGGGCTGGGATGCGCTGCTGCGCGGTGACAGTTGGAAGGCGCATGAGCACGCGCGCGCATCCGTCAACATTGCCGAGCAGCTCGGTGCGCCGTTTTTCCAGGCGCTGGCCGGGTTGGCGCTGGTCCAGGCGCAATTGGCGATCGGCGAGCCGGGCTCCGCCAGCGAGCAGCTCGAGCGCACGCTGCGCGTCGCGACGCCAATACGTAGCCATCTGTTCGACTTCATGGCGCGGCTGGCGGCGGCGCAGCTGGCGTCCAGCCAGGGCCAGGAGCCGCTTGCCGAGCAGCGCCTCCGTGAAGCGTTCGGCATGGGGCGCGAACGCGGCTTCAGCTATGCCATGTTCTGGCGGCCCGAGCAGCTGGCGCAGTTGTGCGTGCTGGCGCTGGAGAAGAAGATCGAGCCGGCTTACGTCGCCAGCCTGATACGCGGTCATAATCTCATGCCGGTCGCTCCGCCCTATCGGCTCGAGACCTGGCCCTGGACCTGGCGCGTGCGGGTGCTGGGCCAGTTCGCGCTCGAGCTGCCCTCGCGCGAGGGCACGTCCGGCGCTGCCCGTGCCCAGAGCCGGGCGCTCGAACTGCTCAAGGCGCTGATCGCCTTCGGTGGACAGCAGGTGCCGCTCGAACGCCTGGCCGACGCGCTCTGGCCGCGGATCGACAGCGACTACGCGCAACGCTCGCTGACCACGACCTTGCACCGCCTGCGCAAGCTCCTGGGCGATGAAAGCGCGATTACGCTGCAGGCCGGCAAGCTCAGCCTCCACGCGCACAAGTTCTGGATCGACACCTGGGCGCTCGAGCAGGCGCTCGGTGAATTCCAGGGCCTGCTCAGGGAGGCAGCGGCCGCTCCACCGGCGCCC
>JAYUZI010000130.1:0-3623 GCA_043751915.1 Gammaproteobacteria bacterium
GCGTTGCCTTAGCGAGCAGCGTACGCATCTTTCGGGCGGCGCGCCAACCCATATGGGCGCTCGCGTCCCAAACTAAAGATTTGCCGGGTGCCAGTGGCCGGATGCCGAACCGGCTGCGCAGATAGCCATTGGCGGCATACACGGGTTCGTTGAATTTCGAGCGCGTCGTTCGGAAGGTCACACTAAGGGAGATTGATACCGCGCTTTCAGTTTTGACCCAATGCGGGGCGTGCAAAGGAAAGTGAATGCCTTGCCCAACCTCTAGCGGCAGGATCCAAGCGCTTTTGAGAAAACTATCGTCATAGGGCTGATTGCGATTGTCGTTGCGTCCAGCGTAGTAGTTCTCCAAAGCGGGTGCCGGTAGTACCGTACGATCATGGGGATCCCACATGTGAACCGTCTTGCTGCCGCGTATTTGCAAGAGAAAATTAAATTCCGGGTCGAAGTGGAAAGGCGTCACGGCCGCCTGTGAACTTATAAAGATAAATCCCGCTCGATCGCACATCCCGTCCCGCAGCGGCGCGGACAGCGGTTCAATCTCATTCAGCAGCGCGTCGAGCAGGGCATTGAATCTGGCATCCGCTTCAATATGGCGCAGCAAGACCCAGGCAGGCCGTTCTGCGATACGCATAATGGTTTCGGTGCAGGGCGTCGTCGCCGCGCGGATCTCCTCGGGTTTGCCATAAGCCCCAGCATGTCCGGAGTTCCACTCCACCATGGCTGCCGGCAGTCGCGTCGACAGCCCAGCGAGCTCCGGCAACTGAAGCAAGGGGTGATGGACAAGCGCATGTTCGATGTAGAACGGGTGCCTATCGAATCCGTCGGCAAACTTCACTGGATCGGCGACGATGAGTTGCTCGGTCATTGCTGCAAGTGTCTTAACCAATATGGGCGCTGTCTCAATGTGGTGGACGGTACAGGGATTGAACCTGTGACCCCTGCCGTGTGAAAGCAGTGCTCTACCGCTGAGCTAACCGTCCGGTGCCGCCAACGGCCGGGAAGTTTACGGTCCGCGCGGCACCGAATCAATCGACATTGGCGCGGCCAGGGCTTCCCGGCTACCATTCGCGTCCTTTGCAATGCAGGCAGCCAGGCTCAATGACATCCATGCCGGTCGTTACCCGTTTTGCGCCCAGCCCCACGGGCATGCTGCACATTGGCGGCGTGCGTACTGCGCTGTTTTCCTGGCTCCATGCGCGCCACCATGGCGGCCGCTTCATCCTGCGGGTGGAGGACACGGATCGCGAGCGCTCCACCGACGAGGCGGTGCGCGTGATTATCGACGGCATGGCGTGGCTCGGCCTGAGCGCGGACGAAGGCCCGTACTACCAGACCCGGCGCTACGATCGTTACCGCGATGTGCTGGCCAGCATGCTGGCCGCGGGTACCGCCTATCACTGCTACTGCTCGAAAGAGGAACTCGAGGCGATGCGCGCGCAGCAGATCGCTGCCAAGCAGAAGCCGCGTTATGACGGCCGCTGCCGCGAGCGCCACGAGCCGCTCGCGGGTGTCGCGCCGGTGATCCGATTTCGCAATCCCGCCGACGGTGAAGTGGTGGTCGCGGACCAGGTGCATGGGCGCGTGGTGTTCCAAAACACGGAACTCGACGATCTGATCATCGCGCGCTCCGACGGCAATCCGACCTACAACTTCTGCGTGGTCGTTGACGACATGGATATGGGCGTGACGCACGTAATTCGCGGCGATGATCATCTGAACAACACGCCGCGGCAAATGAATATGCTGATCGCGCTCGGGGCGACGCCGCCGGTCTATGCACATGTGCCCATGATCCTGGGCGCAGACGGCGCCAAGCTCTCCAAGCGCCACGGCGCGGTCAGCGTGCTGCAGTACCAGGAGGAGGGCTACCTGCCGGAAGCGCTGCTGAACTACCTGGTACGTCTGGGCTGGTCGCACGGTGACCAGGAAGTGTTCACGCGCGAGGAGATGATCGGGTTGTTTGACGTCAAAGACGTCAACAAGGCCGCGTCTGCCTTCAATGGTGAAAAACTGCTGTGGCTAAACCAGCAGCACATGATGAAGGCGCCGCTGGCGGTGTTGGCTGCAGCCCTGGCGGAGCAGCTGGCGCGCCTGGGCGTGCCGGCCGGCGATCAATCGCTCCTCGAGGGTGTCGCCAATGCACAACGCGAGCGCAGCAAGACGCTCCGTGATATGGCCGAGAACAGCCGTTACTTCTTCGCCGAACCAGGGCCGATCGACCCCAAGGTCGCGGCCAAACACCTGGGCGCCGAGGCGCTCGAGATGCTTGCGCAGACTCGCAAGGGCCTCGACGGATTGACGAATTGGACGCCCGAACACATACACGGCGTCCTGGTCCAGGTCGCGGAACGCTACGGCGTGGGGCTTGGAAAGGTCGCCCAACCGCTGCGGGTTGCGGTCACCGGCGGTGCGGTTTCCCCGCCGATCGACCTGACCGTGGCGCTTCTGGGGCGCGAGCGGGCAATGGTCCGGGTGGGCCGGGCACTCGCCAATTGACAGACGCATCCGGGTTGCGTACCGTCGCGCCCCTCTCGTGGGGCCATAGCTCAGCTGGGAGAGCGCTTGCATGGCATGCAAGAGGTCGGCGGTTCGATCCCGCCTGGCTCCACCACGATTTCGGTTTCGGCGTCCCCATCGTCTAGAGGCCCAGGACACTGCCCTTTCACGGCGGCGACAGGGGTTCGAATCCCCTTGGGGACGCCAGTCCGCCGCCGCGTGCAGCCGGCCGGCCGCGCCCTAGCGTTCGCGCTCCTTGAAATCATCCGGCACCAGTTGGTGCCGCCCGAGCAGCTTGTAGAAATCCGTGCGGTTGCGCTTCGCCAGGCGCGCGGCCTGGCTGACGTTGCCGCCGGTGATCTGCAGGATCTGCGACAGGTAACTGCGCGTAAACTCGTCGCGCGCCTCATCGAATGAGGGCAGCTTGGCCTGGGTGCCGCCGAGCGATTGCTGCACCAGTTCCACCGGAATGATCGGGGTTTGTGCCAGCGCACAGTTTTGCCGCACCACGTTGGCGAGCTGGCGCACGTTGCCGGGCCAGTCACTGGTGGCGAGCAACTCGATGGCTTCCGGGGCGTAGATCTTGCGCTGGCCGGTCTCCTTGGCCATTTCCGCGAGGAAGTGCGCGACCAGCAATGGGATATCCTCGCGCCGGCGGCTCAGGGGCGGCAGCTCGATGTGCACCACGTTGAGCCGGTAGTAGAGGTCTTCGCGAAAACGTCCGCTGCTGAGGAGCGATTGCAGGTCGTGGTTGGTGGCGGAGATGATCCGCACATTGACCGCGACGGCCTCGCTGCTGCCTGGCGGGTGAATCGTATTCTCCTGCAGCACGTGCAGCAGCTTCAGTTGCGCGGGCATGCGCAAGGCGCTGATTTCAGCGAGCAGCAGCGTGCCGCCCGCGGCGCTGCGGAACAGCGTGCCGTCGAGCTGCTCTTCGGTCAGGGCGCTGCAATTGACGGTCACGAACGCTTTTGCGCGACGCGGGCTCGCCTTGTGTACGGCGCGCGCCAGCAGTTCCTTGCCGGTGCCGCTTTCACCGCTGATCAGCACCCGCGCATCGGTCCCGGCAACCATGTGCGCCTGGCCGAGCTTTTCTTCCATGATGGCGTTGCGGGTGATGATGCCGG
>JAYUZI010000131.1:0-3024 GCA_043751915.1 Gammaproteobacteria bacterium
TTACCGGCGTTGCTGCACCACATAGATTGCCACCAGCGCAGCAGGAAGCAAGGGCACGAGGACGGCCAGGCAAACTCCCAGCGCCGCGAGCGCGATCAGGGGCGTCTGGGCAGAGCTCGCGCCCAGGATCGCGCCCAGGACGCCCACCAGTCCATTGGCTGCCAGGGGCGCGGCAACCGCCGCGACGGTGGCGACCGTCGTCAATGTCGTACCCTGCCACCATAGGCCCTGCATCAGTGCCCAGCTCCGACCCAGCGCGGCCGCCGGGCCGGTGCCTTCAATCATCAGCACGACAACCCAGAGCTGCCACATGCCCCACAGGTACGCTCCTGGCACCAGCAGCAACAAAGAGCCGAGCGAGGTCAGTGCCACGTAGATCGCGGCGCCGGCCAGGGCGCCCGGAAATGCGCGCAGCGCGCGCGCCATGGCCGCGCCAGCCCCGACGGATCCGCCCGTGGCCACCGCGTGAACGAGCACGATGACGGCGCAAGACAACCAGGTCGAAACGCAGGCGGCCGCCAGCAACACGCGCCAGAAGGCGCCCGACGACAGCAGCTCCCCGACCTGCTCTATCAGCAGCAGCAGATCGTCCTGTGCGCTCAGGCGGCTGATCAGCACCGCGAGCAGGCCCGTCCACAGCAGCGCCAGCAGCGCGCTCGGCAGCCAGCAGCGCCGGAGCGATGCGCGGTACAGCCGCCACATGCCGTCGAAATCGGCAGTAATCGCCATGCGAATCACGATGGGCTCAGGCATCGGCGCGACCCGCCAGCGTCCGCTGCAATTGCCCGGCGTCGATTTCCCGCTCCCAGCGCGCAACCACGATCGCGGCCACGGCGTTGCCGACGAAATTGGTGAGCGAGCGGCACTCGCTCATGAACCGATCAACGCCCTGGATCAGCACCAGGCCGGCGATCGGCACCGAGGGCACCACGGCAAGCGTTGCGGCCAGGGTGATAAAACCCGAGCCCGTGACTCCCGCAGCCCCTTTCGAACTGATGATCGCCACCAGCAGCAACAGCAGCTGGTCGCCGAGCGCCAGGTGCACGTTGGTCGCCTGCGCGATGAACAGCGCCGCCATGGTCATATAGATGTTGGTGCCGTCGAGATTGAATGAATAGCCGGCGGGGACCACCAGCCCGACCACCGAGCGCGAGCAGCCGGCGCGCTCAAGTTTGTCGATCAGCAGCGGCAATGCGGCCTCCGACGAGCTGGTACCCAGCACCAGCAACAGCTCGTGGCGGATGTAGCGCAGCAACCGCCACAGCGAAAAACCACTGATGCGCGCGATGGCGCCGAGCACGCCAAACACGAACAGCGCGCTGGTGAGATAGAAGCACAGCATCAGGTTGGCCAGGTGCGCGAGCGCGCCGATGCCAAACTGGCCGATCGTGTAGGCCATCGAACCGAGCGCACCGATCGGCGCCGTGCGCATGATGATTTGCACCAGGCGAAACACGACGGTGCCGAGCAGCTCGACGGCGCGGTGCACCGGCCGCGCGCGCTCACCGGTCAGGGACAGTGCGAAGCCGAACAGGATCGACACCAGCAGCACCTGCAGGATATCGCCGCTGATGAAGGCGCCGACCAGCGTATCCGGGATCACGTGCAGCAGAAATTCGGCCAGCGTGCGGGCGTGCGCCTGTTGCTGAAAGATGGCGATCGAAGCGGTGTCGAGCTGGGCCGGATCGGCGTTGAAGCCACCCCCGGGCTGCGCCACGTTTGCCACCACGAGCCCGATGAACAGCGCCAGGCTCGATACCACCACGAAGTAGGCGAGTGCCTTGAGACCCACGCGCCCGACCTTCTCGAGACTGCTGACCCCGGCGATGCCACTGGTCACGGTGCAGAAGATCACTGGTGCAATGATCATCTTTACCAACTTGATGAATCCGTCCCCCAGCGGCTTGAGCGCCACGGCCCAGTGAGGCGCGAAGTACCCCAGCGCGACGCCGACTGCCACGGCGATCAGCACCTGCGTATACAGCGAGGCGTACCAGCGTGACGGTGCGGTCTGCTGCTCTTTCATCGAATCCCTCTGATCAGCGCAAAGATAGGCGCAAAGGCATGCCGGCTGCTAGCATTTGCGGCCCCCGACAGCCCGCCAGGAGTGCTGCATCATGCCCGACCGAAAAAACAGGTGGCTACGCCTGGCAGCCCCGCTCCTGGTCGCGGCCAGCCTGGCCCGGGCGGCCGCGCCCCTTCCCGTGCCGACGATGGCTGGGATCCTGGCCGCGGCGCCCACCTCGGCCTGGCGACCGCTCGTGGACGATCACACGCTGTACATGGATCTGCCGGCGGGCCGCGTGATCATCGAACTGGCCCCAGCGCTGGCGCCACACACCGTCGCCAACATCGAATCGCTCGTGCGGACCCACTATTTCGACGGGCTGGCCATCCTCCGGTTGCAGGACAACTATGTCGCGCAGTGGGGCGACCCGGACGGCGCGCGCAAGTTGCCCGTGGGCATGCAGACGCTGGCGCCGGAGTTTGCCGTACCGCTGGGCCATACGTCGTTCACGCCGCTTCCCGATCGCGACGGCTATGCGCCGCAGGTCGGATTCATCGACGGCTTTCCCGCTGCCCGCGACGGCGCGGCCGGCCTCGCCTGGCTCACGCACTGCTACGGCGCCGTGGGCGTGGGCCGCGACACGGATCCGGCCAGCGGCAACGGCAGCGAGCTCTATGCGGTGATCGGCCACGCACCGCGCCACCTCGATCGCAACGTGACGGTCGTGGGCCGCGTGCGCCAGGGCATCGAACTGCTCGCAAGCCTGCCGCGCGGCACGGCGGAAATGGGTTTCTACGCCACACCCGCCGAGCGCACTGCCATCAGGACGGTGCGCCTGGCAAGCGAAGTGCCAGCCGCGGAACGTACCCGGCTCGAGGTGCTGCGCACGGACACCCCTACTTTCACGGCGCTGGTGGACTCGCGCCGCAACCGGCGCGACGACTGGTACGTGCGGTCCGCGGGCTATATCGAGCTGTGCAACGTGCCGATTCCGGTGCGGCCGGCGACCGCAAGCC
>JAYUZI010000132.1:0-10336 GCA_043751915.1 Gammaproteobacteria bacterium
GTTGCCATCGACGCGCGCTCGAATAAGGTCCGGCCACCGGGCCGGTTCTGCTCGCAATCCCAGGCCGTGTCGCGCTTGACGCTGAGCTCGGCCGTTGTCTCAGCCGTTGCCTTGGGTGGCGCGCTGCCGCCGCCTGGCGGGCGATCGCCGAGGTTCATACCCAGGCCGAAGAACAGGATGCTGAGCACGAGATACAGCCGCACCGGCGGCAGGTAGCGGGCGCGTTGCTCCTGGAAGTAATCGACCGTCAGGCGCCCCGGCCTGGCAAACAGGAGCCAGAGTGTCAGCCACAGGCGCCCGTCGACGTGCGTGATGTCATGCCAGGCGCCGTGGAGCACGGCGGTGACGTTGCGCGCGCTCGCGTGCGCGTGCTGGCCGCATTGGGCGCAATACGGGCCGGTCAGGACGGCTGCGCAGTTTCCGCAGCGGTGCACGGTGCCGGCGGCGTCGGGCGCAGGGTCTGCGGCTAAGGTCAAGGCCAACTCCAGGCTTGGACAGGCGCCCAGCGTGCCACGTATCCGGGATCAATTGCACGGCGCGTGAGCGCCGGAAATCAGCCGGGACTCAGTGCGGCTCGCTCCCGGGCTTGGGATCGGCGAGCGGGAAGCTGTGCGCGCCCTCGGCAGGCGCGGCCGCGGGGGCCGGCGTGGCGACGGGCGGCGGACCAGATTGCGCGCCGGCCGTGCTGGTCGCCCCGGCCGGCGACAGGCCCGCTACGACGGCGGCGACGAAGCGCCGTGCCGATTCGGAGCTGGTCTTGACCGTGCCCAGGAAAATATCGTCGGCCGTGACGTCATGGCCGTAGAAACTGCGGTTGGCCTTGCGATCGAACACCAAAGCGGTGCCGTCGAGGGCGACACCGGCAAACAGGCCCCGTGCGCGCGAGTAGGAATAGATCTCCGCTTCGATGCCGGCGGCGGCTTCACCGCTCCGGCCCACCGGGCCGGTGGCCACCGAGGCGCTGGCGCCCAGCGTGAACTGGCCGCGCGCGAAATTCTCCAGGCTCCGGCGGGTGGCGAACACCAGCACGACGTCGGCGGCCTGGGCGCCGATCTGCCAGCCCACGCTCCCGCCGGTCAGCGAGATGAATACCGGATTGCTGAAACGCCCGGCGGCATCGCGCGAGACCAATACGCCGGTGCCGTGGCGGCCGCCGAAGATGAACGCGCCCTTGAGCACATTGGGTACCACGGCCACGCCGTAGGCGCGGTCGAACAGCCAGGTGGGGACGTGCTGGTCCGGGGTCGCACGCAGTTCTTCGAGCACCTGCGTGGCGGTGACCAGGCGTGCGTCCTCGCGATCCTGCGCCAGCGCCGCGCCGGCGGGCAGGAGCGATGACAACAAAAGCAACAGCGCGCGTGGCTGCGAATGACGATTCATGGTCGATCCCCTGATTATTGGCGGCTCATGACGGCCGCGATGATCCGTCAGAACCAGAAGGAAATAAAGCCCTGCAAAATGCTGGCGTCGAGCGAATACAGCGGTTCCGTCCCCGGCGTCACCGCCTGCACCCGCAGATCACGGAAATCACTGTAGTTGATGTGCATTCGATCCCAGCGCAGGTTGATGGTTCCCTTCTGCAGCCAGGAAAAACGCGTGATGTGGTACTCCCAGGTGGCGCCGATACCCATCGTCAGGCTCTTGAAGGCTGCCAGTTCCCGGTCACGCGCCAGGAAATTTTGCTGGTCCCGGAATTCAAACAGGTCGCTGTAGAAGTCTGCCTGGTTCTGCCGGTACTGGCGCAGGTGCGTATCGAGCGTCCAGCTGTGGAATACTGGTTGCGTGTAACCGAGTTCGAGCGTGTGTGCCGTGATTCCCCAGGTATCGCGATAGAACCGGTAATTCCCGGACAACGCCGCGTGCCAGGGCAGGTAGTATTTCAGCTGGCCGGAGCCCGCGTTGCCGGTGCGGGTGTGCGGATAACGCTCCTTGTCGTAGTCGTAGCCACGAGCGACGTTGCTGACGTAACGATACTGGCGGTAAGGGTTGTTCAGGAATCCTTCGCCCTCGCTGGTCTCGAAATTCAGGCCCAGCAGCATGTTGTGCGTCAGGATCTGCGACAGGCCCACCTGCCAGTTGCGGCGCTCGAGCGCATCGTTGCGCTTTGTGCCGCGCTCGCCGACCTTGTCCCAGCCGCGCGTGTAACCGAAGGAGATCGTGGTCAGATCGCCGAACATGTCCTGGCTGACCGAGGCGAACGCCGTGGTCGACTTGTAGTCGTTTTCCTTGCTGCCGATGTAACCGCCGGTGTACGTGGTCTTGCCGTGCAGCACATCGACGCTCAGGCTGTCCTGCTTGCGGTGCTCCTTGTAGGGGCTCGCCTGCGTCACCACGTCGATGGAGGCGCCCGAGATCATGTCTTCGTAATGGTTGTACGCCGCTGAAAAGTGATCGCCAAATTTCTTGCGCACCAGGATCGAGGGCCCCTGGATGGTGATGCCGCCGCCCGAGTAGCGATGCCAAAGCAGGTCCGCGCGGTCATCGGGCAGCACGCCGGCCTGCGCGGTACCGAGCAAGAGCAGCGCGGCAGCGGCGCACCGGACCAAACTGCGGGGCGGTTTCTTCACGGTCTCAATTGCAGCCGCAGCCGCCGCCGCCGCCCACGCCGCCGGTGGCGCCGCGGGCGCCTTCGCGCGACTCGAAGACGTGCTCGAGATAGGTGCTCGACACCGGATTGGGCGTGAAGGACATGATCGGGTCGGCCAGGTGTTCGCGCTCGTAGGGTTTGACCCAGGGCTCGAGCGTGCTGCAGGCACCAAGCGCCATGCTGCCGGCGGCGAGCAGCAGGCACAGTGCCATGCGGCGAGGCGCGTGCGTGTTCATGGGCCTGGCGTCACTCGCGGATGAGGGCACGGATCTGGTCCAGATACTCGTTCTCGGCGCCCGGCTGGTAGCCGCGATGGATGTAGCGCACGTTGCCCTTGCGGTCGAGGATCACGGTGTTGGGCATGCCTTCCACCTGGTAGAGCTTACTCACCTTGCTGTCGACATCGAAGAGTATCGGAAAGGAGACAGGCGTGGCCTTGAGCCACTGGCTGGCCGCGTCCGAATCCGGTTCGACATTGACGCCTACCAGCGTCACGCCCTTGTTGTGGTACTGGCGGTTGAGCTGCTCGAGGATCGGCATTTCCTTGCGGCAGGGACCACACCAGCTGGCCCAGAAGTTCACCAGCACGATCTGTCCCTTGAGCGAGCTGAGGTTCACGGGCTTGCCGCTGCTCGACTTGAGCTCGAAGCCGGGCGCCGGGGCGCCGGCCCGGAGCGCATCAACCGTGGTGGCGAGCACCGGCAGGGCGCCCAGCGCGGTGAGGCAGAACAAGCGGATGGCGAATTTCATAACCTTGACTCCGTGTCAGAAATACACGGTCGCGCCGATGTGCGCCCCCAGGTTGTTCCGGAGGCGATCCGTGCCGAGGAAGTCAGACTTGAAGACCTGGTCCTGCGCCTCAATGCGGATCGACAGCCAGTTCGTGGGCAACACCCGGAAGCCCGCACCGAAGTTGACGGTGAATTTCTGGTCACCCTCGAACTTCGTGCTGCCGATGCCGCCCAGCAGATAGAACCCGCTGGTCATGGCGAGGTTGCGACCGAGAAACACCTCGCCAGGCAGGAAGTTGTAGCCTAACGAGAGGTTGTAATACGTGAAGCGCCTCTCAGCATCGGTGAGCAGTTGCACGTTTCCGCCCAGGGTCTCAAAACTGGTCTTGCCGGTCTTGGCCCGGCCGGCTGCGGCTTCAAAGAAGAAGTCTTCTGTGACGTGGTAGTCAAAACGCACGCCCACCACTGGCGCGGCGGTGTAGCTCTCGATCGACAGTTCGCCAAAGTAGCCACCGAGCTCGACGTTCTTGGCGCGGATCTTCGGCACCTTGATCTTGCGGCGCTCGACCTGGGGCTCGATCACGGTGGGCGGCGGGGCCGCATCGGCTGCGGCCGCGGCGGCGTCGGCCGCCGCATCGGCGTCCTGTGCAGTGGCCTGGGCCTTGCCATGCCGGTGCCACGGCCAGTGCATGTGCCGGTGCATGGTGGCGCAACCGCTGGTCAGCACGAGCACCGAGGCTAGTAGAAGAACGCGAATCCGATTTTCCATTCCTGTTTCACCTCGTTGGCATCGCTCTTGGTGAATACCGTGTGATGACGGTACTCAGCACGCAGGAAGAAACGCCGGGTCAGGTAGTACCTGGCCCCGACTCCTGCATAGGCGGTCTGGTAATTCCGGTTGCGCGGCGTGACCAGGGTCGCCTTGGGTTCGGTGCGCTCGACACCGGTGCCCAGCGTCACGAACGGCGACCAGCGCCACTGCGGCATAAAGACGTGGTTCAGGCCCAGGTCGGCCACGTAGCCGTTGGAGAGGTTCCCGAGGAACTGGCCGGCATAGAGTTCGACCTTGAGGTTATCGGTGAGCGAGCGCGCCAGAAAACCTTCCACGAGCGTGGCGCCCGCGTAGTCGCCGGTGAGGATGCCGCCTTCCCAGCGGTGCGACTGAAAGCCGTGGCGATCGCCGCGCTCGAAGGTGAAGGGCGAACCGTCGGCGAGGGTGGTGCTCAGCAGCGCGCGCTCCGCGGCCCAGCCCTCGACGCCGCGCTCGGTGCGCACCCGGAACCATTCGGTGCGCCGGAACAGCACGTCGAGCGATTCGCCGCGTGCTACAACCTCCGCTACCGGGTAGCCGCGACCCGGCCCGGTGTGCAGCTCCAGGAACGGTTCGGTGACGAACAGCTGCAGCAGCTCGCGCGGCGCCGCCTGGCCCAGGGTCGGCACCAGGCACAACAGCAGCGCCAGCAGGCGCAGCCGCATGTCAGTTGAGCGGCGCGGCAAACGGATTGTTGTAGTACTGGGCTCCAATATCCACCCATTCTGACAGCAATCGCAGTTCCGCGGGAGTCATGAACCCGCTGTGATTCACGGTACCGACCAAAGTGCCGGACAGTACCCGAAAGAACTTCGATCCCGCCGCGGAACCGCTGGCAATGGAGCCGGGCACCTGGGTGTCCGTGCGCACCGTGGCGCAGCCGGCATCGAGACTGAAATTCGAAGAGGTGTGCGTGCTGACCAGCTGCTGGTAGGCGCGCAGCTGGGCGGTCACCTGCTGGGCTGGATCGGGGTCGAGTTCGAGGCCGCCGGCCGCCGCCACGCTCAAGGTGACCGTGACCGGCGTATTGGGAGGCGCGACCGGCGTACAGGTCACGCTCTGCGTGCGCGTGGCGGTATGGCAGGTGGTGCAGGTGTTGGGGAAAGTGGGGCCGGCGCCGCGCGGCACCACCCAGAGTGGGTCGATGTGCGCCGGCCAGATTGTCGAAGCCTTGGCGTCGCTGGCGGCGTAGTCAATTGTGATGCGGCAGGCAGACGACCAGCCGCCGTTGACGCAACTTGAGGTCGTAGGGGGTGGCGTCGACAGTCCTGTCTTGTACGTGAATGAAATCGGCGAGTCCGGCGCGACCGTGCCGTTGTAAATGACATCGACGCTGGGTACCGCCGCATTGCAGGCGATAGTGCCGCCGCAGTTGCTGAGGGCGCCGTACAGCATCTGCGCCTGTGTCTTGCCGCTGGCATCGCCGGGGTTCGCGGATGCGAACAGTCCGCCGCGGCCGTGCGAGGATGTGCTGGTGGCAGTGCGGGCGTTGTGGCAGCCGTTGCACTGGAGCACTTCGCCGGGCCGCAGCTGCAGCCAGGCCCGGTGTTGCGGAAAGCTCGGCAGGCGGCGCGCGTTGGCATCGAGGACCGAGATCTGGAAGGCGACATTGGCGGGCACCTTCACGCGCACCGAGCCATCCGCCTCGATCGGCACGTAGCCCAGGATTTCGCGCATGTACCCGACCGAATTGTTGAGCGCGATGTTGCGGTCGAAATCCGGAAAACCATCCATGAGATCCTTATCACCCATCGATACCGCCTTCTCGATGCGCAGGAACCGTGCGGAGCGTGCGTCGGCCGGGGTCGTGGACAGGCGCGCAATGACGTCGGCGTTGGTCTCCATACCGGTGGGAAGACCGCTGGCGAAGGGCACCGTGGCATCCGCCCAGTCGTAGATGCTGCGGATGTCGATGATGCCCAGGCCGTCGCCCGCCAGCTGATTGCCGGTAGGCACGGGCGCCACGAACGCGGGCTCGGGGCGTGCCTGGAGCGAGACGATATCGCTCAGCAGGACGCCCTCGGTCGGCACCACGATCGGCTTGAAGGTGTTGTCGACCGGATTGAACAGCCAGGCGCTGTACAGGGGCGGTGCAATTTGCGGGTTAGGCAGGGCGAGATTGGCGCTGGTGCAGGGGACGGTCGCGCCGGTGGCGTCGATCAGCCGGCATTGCGTCCAGCTGACCAGGACCCGATGTGTGCCATCCCAAAGCGGATAGGCAGAGTTGAAGCGCCCGCCGGGCGAAGGCCCGGGAATGGTGCGCACGTCGTTGGGTGTCGCCGCTATCTGCGCGGGGCACGGGTTGGTGCTTACGGGGCCGGGTCCGGCTGCGAGCGTGCGCTGAGTGCATTCGACCGAGTTGACGACGTCAAGGATCACGAGGTTTCCGCCGAAATCCGTGCCGGCATCGCTCGGCCGGATCAGCGCCAGCACGCGGCCGTCTTCCGTCTGCCGCGCCTTGACGAACTCCACCTTCGTGGGCAGCCCGGTAAGGGGATCGGCGGTGCCCACCGAGTGGCTGCGCGCGCCGTAGAGCAGCTCCACGTCGCTCCCGTCAGGGTTCATCGTGTACAAGTGCATGGCGTTGGTGCCGCCAGGCGCATGGTCCCAGCGGGTGTACATGATGCGGCCGCCCGACAGCACGGTCGGATTGAGATCGTGGCTCTGGTTGAAAGAGATCTGCTGGAAGGCACTCGGGCCCGTGAGCGTCGGGTCGAGCACGTTGAGCGTGGAGGCCGATTCGTCACCGTTCTCGGTCTGCGCTTCGAAGCCGCTCTTGCCCTCGATCAGCAGCACGCCCTTTGAATAACGCTGGCGCGTCGAGGCGATGAGGATGCGGCCGGCCGGATGCGCGGTATCGAGCGGCAGGTAGTGTGGCGAGACGTCCTGGCCTTCATCCGCCGTCACGTTGTCGGTGAGGCTGCGCAGGTTGTCGGTGGCGATGTCGTATTCCCAGATGCGCCAGGTCGGCTTCTCGAAATCCTTCATCTTGGGAACGATCGGACCGCGCATTGCGAACACCAGCCGCTTGCCGTCGGCCGAGACGTCGAGGTCGCGGACGTCGTAGAAATCGACGCCGGTGATGCGCGTGGTGATGTTGCGTTCGACGCCGCCCGGCGAGGCCTTGTCGCGGATAAAGACGTCGGCCTTGCTCCAGAACGGGCGCTGGTGCGTCAGGTCATCGAGATTGCGCAGCGCATCGAGCGCGACCGGGTCGACCGGCAGGGTGCGCTTGATGTAGGCGATGCCGAAATCGGTGGTGCCGCCGCCGGTCTGGCCATGACCAATGTCGACCGAGCCGCTGCTGCTGCAAGCAGACATAAGCACGAGCGCCACCAGGCCCCACAGCAGACGAATTTCACGGTTCATTCGCAAATGCTCCAGCTGGCGGGCCTGCGCCCGCGTTCTGCCAACTCAGTCACGTCCGCGTAGGCGTCCCTTGAGGTTCCTTGTGGTTCCAGAGGGCTGCGCGCAGCTCGCGTGTCCAGCATGCACAGGTAGAGGTTCATGGGCGTGGCTGCCGTGACCCTGGTCGCAGATCGGGAATGGAAGCATAGCGGTTCAACGTAAGCGGGTGCGATGTCGGCATCTGGCGACGTCAGGCGATTGAGACATTCAGGCACCGTTGTCGGGCTGGCTATAGTCACCCTCGAAGTAGCGCCTGGCCGGCGCATGGGAGCGAAGGATGAAACAGGTCATGCATCAAAGTCACGCACGGCGCGCCGCCACGATGGCCGGCGTGGCGCTGCTGGCGATCCAGGGCCTGGCGCCCGCCTTCGCCGGTCCGCGTGAGCAGGCCAGGCGCCTGCACGATCGGCTTGCCGGCGTGCCGCCTACCGATGCGGTGCTGACGCAGATGGCGGGCGCTATCGCCGGTGGGCAGGCCGACGTCGCGGCGCAGCTGGCGATGACCAACAAGAATTTCTACAACGTGACGCTCAAGAACTTCGTCGCGCCCTGGACCAACCGTGACCGCACGGTGTTCGTGCCGCTCAACGACTACACGGCCACCGTCATCGGCATGGTGCGCGACGATGTCGACTTCAGCACGCTGCTCTCCGCGGATCTGCTCTACGTGGGCAACACCGCCGGCGCTCCGGCCTATTCGGCCAGCGACAACAATCACTACCAGTATCTCGATGACAACAACGTCGACCTCAAGGCCGCGCTCCAGCCGGCGACGCAATCCGGGCTCCTCGGGCTGCCGGTGGCGGCGACCGCGGGCATCATGACCACGCACGCCGCCGCGCAGGCCTTCTTCATCAACGGCACCAACCGCGCGATGT
Organism: Gammaproteobacteria bacterium; assembly: GCA_043751915.1. Taxonomy (GTDB): domain Bacteria; phylum Pseudomonadota; class Gammaproteobacteria; order Steroidobacterales; family Steroidobacteraceae; genus FEN-1191. Next base: position 8,416 of record JAYUZI010000132.1, read on the forward strand.
TCCGCTTCACGATGATGAATCACATGTGCCGCGACCTCGAGCAGCTGCAGGATAGCTCGCTCCCGCCGGATCGCATCCGCCAGGATGTGAGCCGTTCGCCGGGCGGTGACAGCCGCGTGTTCCTCAACAACTGCATCACCTGCCACGACGGCATGGATACGCTGGCGCAGGCCTACGCGTTTTACAACTTCGACACCACCTCGAATCAGCTGGTGTACACGGCGGGCGTGGTGCAGCCGAAGTATCTGATCAATTCGGATAACTTCAAATTCGGCTACGTGACCACCGACGATCGCTGGGACAACAACTACCGCAAGGGCGCCAACCAGGTGTTGGGCTTCGACCCGGCGCTGAGCGGCTCCGGCAACGGCGCCAAGAGCATGGGCCAGGAGCTCGCGCACAGTGACGGCTTCGCCCAGTGCCAGGTGGAAAAAGTGTTCAGGGCGGTGTGCCTGCGTGAACCGGGCAATGCCACCGACCGGCAGACTGTCCAGAACATCAAGTCCAAGTTCAAATCCACCGGCTACAAAATGAAGCAGGTGTTTGGCGATGCCGCCATCTACTGCATGGGCAACTAGGGAGAGAACAGTGAACCGTATGCTGCGAATTCCGCACCTGTTGCTCCTCGGCCTGGTCGTCGTCCTGAGCGCCTGCTCGGGCGGCGCCGCCACGACCCCTAACGCGAACGGGCAGACCGCCAGCGCGGCCAGCTATGCCGGGCCGGCGCCGGGCACCGCCGATGTGCAGGCCTTCAAGATCAACCTCTGGCAGAACATCGACACCCCGAACCGTTGCGGCAACTGCCACAAGGCCGGCGGCCAGTCGCCGATGTTCGCGCGCGCTGATGACGTCAATCTCGCCTATAACGACGCGCTGGGCGTCGTGAACCTGGCGCAGCCGGACCAATCACGCATGGTCATCAAGGTGGCCGGTGGCCACAACTGCTGGCTGTCGAGCCCGCAGGCTTGCGCGGACATCCTCACCACCTGGATCAAGGCCTGGGCCGGCGGCGTCAGCGCGGGCGGCACGCAGATCCAGCTGCAGGCGCCGATCATCAAGGACGTAGGCAATACCAAGACCTTCCCGGCGACCGCCAGCGACAACGGCGCGGCATCCTTCGCCCAGACCGTCTATCCGCTGCTCAGCCAGTTCTGTTCGCGCTGCCACAGCGCGAATGCGACCACGCCGCAGACCCCGTACTTTGCCAGCAGCGACGTCAACGAGGCCTATGCCAACGCGCAGGCCAAGATGAACCTCGACACGCCGGACCTGTCGCGCTTCTACGTGCGCTTGCACGACGAGAGCCATAACTGCTGGATGCCGCAAGGTTTCCCGGCCGTGAGCTGCGCGGAGAGCGCGAGGCTCATGCTCGCCGCGATCCAGGCCTTTGTTGATGGCATCACACCGACCGTGGTCGACCCGGCGCTGGTGCTGTCGAAAGCGCTGACGCTCTATGACGGCACCATCGCTTCCGGTGGCAACCGCTACGACACCGGCGTGATCGCCAAGTGGCAGTTCAAGGAAGGTGCGGGCGCTGTTGCCGACGACACCAGCGGCGTGGACCCGGCGCTCAACCTGACGCTCGCCGGCGATACCAGCTGGGTGGGCGGTTGGGGCGTGCGCTTCGGCCCGAACGGCGGTGAGGCGCGCGGCGGCGCGGCCAGCCGCAAGCTCTACGACCTGATCAAGAGCGGCGGCGAGTACAGCGTCGAGCTGTGGGCGGCGCCCGCCAACGTCACGCAGGAAGACGCCTTCATGGCCAGTTACTCCGGCGGTACGGCGGCGCGCAACTTCACGATGTCGCAGCGCGCCTACCAGTACGAGATGTTCGCGCGCTCGAGCGCCACGGACGCCGACGGCGCCCCGGCGCTCCTCACCAACGACGCGGACCGCGACGCCCAGGCCTCGCTCCAGCACGTGG
>JAYUZI010000133.1:0-6635 GCA_043751915.1 Gammaproteobacteria bacterium
CCGGTGCGCACGCGCTCGAAAAATTCCGACGACAACGACAGTACGTGGCTGAACACGCGGTTACGCACGTCGGCCACCACGCGCTCGCCGATCCAGGTCACCAGGTAATAGCGGCTCGCGGAGGCGAGACCCATAATCACGGTCACGGCGAGCAGGCCGAGGAAATAGCGGCCGATGTGGGCAGATTGGCCAGCACTGAAGCCATGATCGATGACCTGGCGTGCCGCCACCGGCAGCAGCAACGACGCGCCAGCGGCAACCGCAAGCGCCAGCAACGCGAGCAATATGAGTCCGCGGTGCGGTCGGACAAAGGGCGCGAGCGCCGCGAGCGGCGCCAGTCGCCGCGCCGCTGCCGGCTCAGCGGCCGCGGTATTCGCAGCCACTGGTGCAGGTCTCGTGGATGACGATGCGCGACAGGCCCGCGAGCCGGGGCTGGAGCCGCCGCCACACCCAGATCGCGAGCATTTCGCTGGTCGGGTTCTCGAGGCCGGCAATGTCGTTCAGGTAACGGTGGTCGAGCTCTTCATGTACCTCGCGCATCGCTGTGCTCAGATCGGAGAAATCCTGTACCCAGCCCGCCGTGGCCTGTACTGCGCCCTCGACATACACGCCGATGACGAAGGAGTGACCGTGCAGGCGGGCACATTTGTGCTCGGGCGGCACCTGCGGCAGGCGGTGGGCCGCCTCGATGCGGAACTCCTTGAAGATCTCCATTGCGCTATTCTATGGCTTCAGGTTCGAAAATCTCCGAGGAGTTTCCATGACTATTTCCATGTACCAGGCTTCAGCCCCCGTATTCGACAAAATGCTGGGCAATCTGTCCGCGATCCTGGCAAAGGCCGCCACCTGGGCCGAGGGGCGCAAGATCGATCCGGCGGTGCTGCTGAGTTCCCGGCTGGCTCCGGACATGTTCACGTTGACCCGCCAGCTGCAGATCGCCTGCGATTTTGCCAAGGGCACCTGCGCGCGGCTGGCAGGCGTTGATCCGCCGAAGTACGAAGACAACGAGGCCAGCTTTGCCGACTTCCAGGCGCGCATCACCCGGACCCGCCAGTTCATTGCCACGCTCAAGGCTGCGCAGATCGACGGATCCGAGGACCGGCAGATCAATATCAAAGCCGGCCAGCGCGAAATGTCCTTCAAGGGACAGACCTATCTCATCGGCTACGCGCTGCCGAATTTTTACTTTCACTACACCACGGCCTACGCCATCCTGCGGCACAACGGCCTCGATCTGTCGAAAGGTGATTTCATCGGTCAGCCCTGAGGGCTGGCGCGATTTTGGGTTTGCGCGGAGAGAAAACGATGCGATTCGTGCGCTATGCCTTGTTCGGACTCGGCGGATTCGTGCTGCTGCTCGCGGCGGCACTCGGCTATGTGCTGGTGTTTTTTGACCCGAACGCCCACAAGCAGGAACTCGCGCAGCTGGTGCACGCTCGGACTGGGCGTGAGTTGAATCTGCCGGGCGACCTGAAGCTGAGGCTTTACCCCTGGGTAGCGATCGAAGTGGGGCGGGCGACGCTCGGCAACGCGCCGGGATTCGGCGCTGAGCCGATGGTGGAATTCGAGCATGCGCGCCTCGGTGTAAAACTGCTGCCGCTCCTGCACCGGAAACTGGAGATCGGCGCGGTTACGCTGGAGGCGCCGACGATCCGCCTCGCGGTCGATGCTGCTGAGCGCAATAACTGGGACGACCTGGGAGCAAAGGACAAGACGCCACCGCCGTCAGCGACGAGTGGCGCGCCCGAGTTTACCGTTGCCAGCGTGCGCATCGTCAACGGCACCGTGCACTATGTCGACCGCCATGGCGGTAACGACGTGTCGATGCGAGGCCTGCGGCTGGAAACCGGCGCCCTGTCGCTGGGGCGCCCGTTCGACCTGCAGCTGTCTGGAATCGTGCAGCTGAGCAAGGCGCTGGAAGTGAGCTTGAACCTGCACGGCCGCGCCACGCTTGATCTGGACGCCAGCCGTTATCAGCTCGCCTCGCCCGCGCTCAGCCTGTTGCTCAAGGGCGAGGGGTTCCCGGCCGAGGGGCTTGCGGTTGAGCTGAATTTTGCGAGCGCCGACGCCGATCTGAAGGCGCAGACGCTGCAGCTTCCCGGCATGGTGGTGCGCGTCGCGGGCGCGGAACTCACCGGCGCGCTTGCTGGCACGCAGATCCTCGCTGCGCCCAGCTTCACGGGTCCGCTGCAGCTCGCCAACGTTCCCCTGCGCGCATTTCTCGAAAAATTTCACGTCAAGCTGCCGACGACTCGCGATCACGCTGTCTTCGGAGCACTTGCCTTCAGCGGCACGGTCGCGGCGAGCAGCCAGTCGCTCATGCTCACCGGCTTGCGCCTGCGCCTGGACGATTCAACCGCTACCGGGCGCGCCGGCATCAGCGATCTGGGCACCAAGGCACTCGCGTTCGATCTCAAGGTCGATCGCGTCAACGCGGATCGGTATCTGGCGCCGGTTGCCGCTGCGCCGGCGGGCAAGGCGGCGCCGGCTGCCGCCACACCGCCGACGCCGATCCCGGTGGAACTGATCCGGAGCCTGAACATGCACGGCTCACTCAGCGTCGGCGAGGCGGTGTTTTCCGGCATCCAATACCACAACCTGCATGTCGGCGTGAATGCCGGCGGCGGTCGTGTGCGCGTGTTTCCGTCGGAAGCGCAGATGTACGGCGGGCAGTATCACGGCGACATCGGCATCGACGTATCGGGTCGCCTGCCGCGCGTCAGTTTCGACGAACATATCGACGGCGTGGATTTCGCGCCCTTGTTTCACGACATGTTCGAGACCAGGCGCATTACCGGCCGCGGTAACGGTGCAATCAAGGCCGCGGCCACCGGGGCTGATTCCGCGGCGCTGCTGCGCACACTCACCGGCAACCTGGAATTTCACGTCGACAACGGAGCCTTCGAGGGTACCGATCTGTGGTACGAGATCCGCCGTGCCCGCGCGCTGCTGAAGCAGGAGGCGATGCCGGCGCGCACTGGCCCGGAGCGCACGCCGTTCACCGCGGTCTCCGCCACCGGCCGCATCACCAACGGCGTGATTGCCAACGACGACCTGCTCGCTGCGCTCCAGTACCTGCAGGTCAAGGGCCATGGCACGGCCGACATCGCCGCGGGCACACTCGACTACCACCTCGATGCCACGGTCCTGAAGATTCCGGACACTGCCGGTGATTCCGCCAGCGCCAGTGACCTGACCGGTATCACGGTCCCCGTGGTGGTCACCGGCACGTTCGGCGCGCCGAAAGTGCGGCCGGATGTGACCGCCCTCGTCAAGGCGCGGGTGCAAAAGGAAATCGACAAGAAGAAAGACGAGCTCAAGCAGCAGTTGCAGGACAAGCTGCAGGAAAAACTCAAGGGACTGTTTGGAAACTAATTTCTCATGCCCGGGCGAGGGCCGCCGTAGGCCGGCGGCCGTCGACACGCAAGGTTTGGAAAGGCCCGGCGTTCAATGGGCGAAAATAATCTTGACCTGCTTGCCACCGCAGCCCAGACCGCCCTCAGGGCGGTACGATTGCGAGTAGCGGGCGTGCTTCATGGCGTCGAGCGCGGCCTTTGGGAAAATCAGTGGCGGGTAAGCTATCACCGCGCGTTGGCGGGCTGTCTTGCCGTCCGCTTGTATATCAAACTCCCCGACTACCCAACCGTCAAAGCCCCAGCGCATCGCCTCCATCGGAAAATCCCCATCAAAGCTACGCATAACGGGCGTGGCATCGACCAGGCTGCATTGCTGTGCAGACAAGCCGGTCTTATCAAAGCTCTCTCTCGCCGCGACAATATTTCCGGTGGCAAGCTGTAGCGACGCTAGTCGCAGGAGGGCGCCAACCCGAATCGGGTCCTGCGGCGCCAGCGCGGGGTCGGTCGCTGCGGTGGTCAGTAACTGTGCCGCGTCGCCAGATTCCCGCAAACCGTAGTGCGGCTCGGCGATCAGCAGCCGCACCGTGTTGGCGGTGTGCGCATCGGCAGCGATCTCTGGCGTGCTCAACAGCGTACGCAAGTACGCACGGTGTTGTCCATAATCGACACGCGCTCGCGCCAGCGGAGCCGACGAAAGGACATCAAGATACGTGAGCGCCCTGATGGGTGCTCCCGCCCTCGATAGTATGTCACGCGTCTGTTTCAACCATTGCTGCCGTTCGACCGGAGCCACGATCGCACTGTTGGCCAACGCCAGCAACGCCGGCACGCGTTCGAGACCACTGCCAGAGTCCTGGCGAGCCACCGCGGCCCTGGCCAGCGCAACCGTCGTAGACTTGTGTGGGTTGCCCGAAAGCCGCTCGATGTGATGCTCGCCCAACCAGGCCCAAAGGTCTGAGCGCAGCACGTCCAACGCATCGGGGTGCGCGGTGGTTGTTGAACAGCGCAGTTCGACACGTGTGACGCGACGAAAAAACAGCGAAATGTTCTTTGCATCTTCCGGTCTCCACGACCAACCCGAAACCGCGCGTGCGAATTCCGCTGCCACCGGCCCGTTGCGGGAGGCGTAGATCGGCGATACATTGATGACGTTGCCCTCATCGTCGATGCCAAATTCCACAATCGCCATGTCATCGGGCTCAAGATCGGCGCTGCCGCCGCACGGCGGTGGGCTCATCGAAACCGCTGATGAGAACGGTCCTTTTTCGAACCGACCGGCGCCCGTAAAGGCCATGTATTCGTGCGCCCGGTCCTCGTCGCCGTTCAACAGAGCAGCCAGCGCGAGGTCGGCGCGGGTGACCAGATCTCCGATGCTCACCCTTAAGGTGAGCCCGCCCTGTGCAGCAAGCGCTTTCTTGAGTTCATCGTAGGCGGCGGCGTGCTCACCATGATTGAGCAGCGCACGCGCGTGCAGCGTATGCATGCCAGCGAGGTCCCCTTTCTTCGTGTCAGGCATGCTGTCCGCGAGCTTGAGTGCCTCTTCGGCAAAGCCAACCGCGCGCCGATCGGCGTCGAACATAGTCGAGCGCGTGAGCCAGATCAGGAAATCGAACTGTTCCGCTCCGTGCAGCACCGATCGGGCTAATTCGAATTCGCGCGTCGCGTTGTCATAGTCAAAAGACAGATAGGCAATCTTGCCGAGCGCCATATGTGCGTTGGCAACGTCCACACGGTTTGCCGGATCTTCGGCGCTGAGAAGCGGCAGGGCGCTCGGCATATCGCTGGTCACCTCATCGAACTGGCCTAGAGACACCAGGCAGGGTGCCCGGCGCACACGTATGGTTGCCATCACCGTGGCGTTTTTCGCTATGCCGGGACGGGCGGCTAGGGCTTCGAACGCAGAAAGTGCCTCTTTGCAACGGCCTTCAGCCGCCGCTTGACTCGCCCCGTCGAATATCTGTTGTGCGGACTGGACAGCCGGAGGGTTCGTAGGGGGTTCCGACCCTCCGAAGCTGGGCGCTGCGGCGGCCGCAGTAAGTAGCAAAGCGCGCAAATACATGTTGATTTCTCCCGACAGTCTCTACGGACCTGCCTGCACCCAGCGATATCCCTTGCCTGCGGTTCCCAGGTGTCCGAGACCCGGAAACGGCAGGTGCGCCGCGCCGACCCAGTAGCCGCGACGGGCGGCATCGGCAAATGCCTTGCGGCGCTGCGCGGCGGCTGCCACCGGATCCGAGTCGAATTTTATCGTCACCGCGGGATCGGCAAACTGCACGGCGGCCGAATGCATCAGGTCGCCCCACAGCACCAGCTGTTCGCCACGGCTCTCGATCACATAGTTGGCGTGGCCGGGTGTATGACCGTAGGTGGCCACGGCCCTGATGCCGGGGACGAGTTCGGCATCACCGTCGAAGGTCTTGAAATGGCCGGCCGCGATATAGGGTTTGAATACGGCCATGGCCCGCTGGAAACTCTCGCGCCGATCCGGCGCCGCGGCGTTCATGCTCTGTTCGCTCAACCAGTAGCCTGCCTCACGCTTATCGGCACGCACGATCGCATTTGGAAACGCGGCCTTGTCGCCTGCCAGCAATCCGCCGATGTGGTCGCCGTGCATGTGCGTGATGTAGATCTCGTCCACCTGCTCCGGCTGGTAGCCCGAGGCCCGCAGGTTCGAGAGCAGTTTGCCGAGTGTGGTCCCGCCGCCGGTGCCGGTGCCGGTATCGACCAGCACCAGCTTCGCGCCGGTGTTGATCAGGAAGCCGTTGACTGACGTCGTCACCGGGTCACGCGCAAACGCGCGCTGCAGCGCCCGTTGCAGCTGCGCCCGCGTGACATGCGTGAGCAGGGTCTCGTGCGACAACTGCAGCGTGCCATCGCTGAGTGCGGTGATTTCGAAATCCCCGAGCATCATCCGGTAGAAGCCCGGCGCGGGCGTCGCCGCGAAGGGCGCAGCCGCGGCAGCCCCGCAGACAACGAGCACCGTGCCCACGATGCCGGCACACATCATGCCGGCGAGTTTTCGGTAGTCCATGGTTTGCCTCTCTGCGTTTCGCGGCCGCACCCCCCGAACGAGGGGACTTTCCGGAATATATCCCGGGGCCCGCGGGCGCGCACGCAAGTGTGCACTGGCGCACTCATGGCGCGCATCTTCCGGCCGATAACCCGTTCACAATGCAACGTCGCTGGGTCTCCGCATCGCTCCTCAGCCGCTATACGGCCTTTCTGTGCTGCCTGCTGCTGGCGGCACTGAGTCTGTGGTATCTGTGGAACGAGCCGGGC
>JAYUZI010000134.1:0-5326 GCA_043751915.1 Gammaproteobacteria bacterium
ACTCGCTGAAGGGATAAGGGGAAGGCATGCTGAAGACGCTGGGTCTGATCGCCGTGCTTGCGCCCCTCGCGGGCGCAATCGCCGCCGGATTTTTCGGCAAGGCGCTCGGCCGCGCATGGACCCACCGCATCACCATCCTCGGGGTGCTGGTTTCGTTCGTCGTCTCCGTCCTGCTCTTCAAGGACGTGCTCGCCGGTAATACCTGGAACGGCACCGTCTACACCTGGGCGCGCATCGGCGACACGCCGCTGCAGGTCGGCTTCCTGATCGACCAGCTGACCGTGCTGATGATGGTGGTGGTGACCTTTGTGTCGCTGATGGTGCACGTCTACACCATCGGCTACATGGCCGAGGACCCGGGCTACCAGAGGTTCTTTTCCTACATCTCGCTGTTCACCTTCTCGATGCTGATGCTGGTGATGGCCAACAACTTCCTGCAGCTCTTTTTCGGCTGGGAAGCGGTCGGCCTGGTGTCCTACCTGCTGATCGGCTTCTGGTACACGCGGCCGACCGCGATCTACGCCAACCTGAAGGCCTTCCTCGTCAACCGCGTCGGCGACTTCGGCTTCCTGCTCGGCATCGCGCTGCTGCTGGCGCAACTGGGCACGCTCGACTACGTGGCGGTGTTTGCGCAGGCGCCCCTCGACAACGACCTGCCGATCACGCTGGTCTGCCTGCTGCTGTTCGTCGGCGCCATGGGCAAGAGCGCGCAGTTCCCGCTGCACGTCTGGCTGCCGGATTCCATGGAAGGCCCGACGCCGATCTCGGCGCTGATCCACGCCGCCACCATGGTGACCGCGGGCATCTTCATGGTGGCGCGGATGTCGCCACTGTTCGAGCAGTCGGAGACGGCGCTGTCCTTCGTGCTGGTGATCGGCGCTACCACGGCGCTGTTCATGGGGTTCCTTGGCATCGTCAACAACGACATCAAGCGGGTGGTGGCCTATTCCACGCTCTCGCAGCTGGGCTACATGACGGTGGCGCTGGGCGCTTCGGCCTACAGCGTCGCCATCTTCCATCTGATGACCCATGCCTTCTTCAAGGCCTTGCTGTTCCTGGCCGCCGGCGCCGTGATCATCGCCATGCACCACGAGCAGGACATGCGCAAGATGGGTGGGCTCCGCCACCGCATGCCGGTCACCTACTGGACCAGCCTGATCGGCGCCCTGGCGTTGATCGGCACGCCGTTCTTCTCCGGTTTCTATTCCAAGGACGCGCTGATCGAGGCGGTGCACGCCTCGCACCGCTGGGGCTCGGGCTACGCCTATTTCTGCGTCACGGCGGGCGTATTCGTGACGGCGTTCTATACCTTCCGCATGATCTTCATGACTTTCCATGGCGCCTCGCGCCTCGACCATCATGCCGAAGAGCACTTCCATGACGTCGGCTGGAACATGAAGGGGCCGCTGGTGGCGCTGGCGATTCCCTCACTCCTGATCGGATATTTCACTATCGGCCCGGAGCTGTTTGGCGGCTATTTCGGCAGCTCGATCCGCGTCTTGAACGCCAACGACGTGGTCGCGGAAGTCGGCCGCGATTTTCACGGCGCGGCCTCATTTGCCGAGCATTCGGTTCTGCACCTGCCGTTGTGGCTGGCGATCTTGGGCGTGCTGAGCGCCTGGCACTTGGTGCTGCGCCGCCCCGAACAGGCCACCGCCATCCAGGAGCGCTTTGGCTGGCTCCACCGGCTGCTGGTCAACAAGTACTACTTCGACTGGTTCAACGAGAACGTGCTGGCCCGCGCCAGCCGGGCCCTAAGCCTGGCCTTGTGGCGGGGCGGCGACCAGGCGGTCATCGACGGCGTGATCGTCGACGGTTCTGCAGGGGCGGTGGGCTGGATAGCGGGCCGCGTGCGGCTGATTCAGAGCGGGTTCCTGTATTCCTACGCGTTCTGGATGATCGTCGGCCTGGTGCTGATCCTGGGCTGGTTGCTGGTGGGGGTCTAGCGGCGAATCCATGATGCACAGCATAGACATCCTCTCGCTGCTGATCTGGCTGCCTGTCGGCGGTGGTTTCGCGCTGCTCGCCATCGGCGATGCTCACGCACGCATCGCGCGCTGGGTCGCGCTGCTGGTGGCGCTGACAACTTTCGCGCTGTGCCTGCCACTATGGCAGGGGTTCGACACGACGACGGCCGCGTTCCAGTACGTGGAACGCCTCAGCTGGATCAGCCAGCTCCACGCCGACTATTACCTCGGCATCGATGGCATCTCGCTGCCGCTGATCATGCTGACGGCCTTCATGACCGTGCCGGTCATCATCGCAGGCTGGAGCGTGGTTGAGAAACGCCCGGCGCAGTACTACGCCACGTTCCTGATCCTCGAAGGGCTGATGATCGGCGTGTTCTGCGCGCTCGACGCGCTGCTGTTCTATTTTTTCTGGGAAGCGATGCTGATCCCGATGTTTCTTATCATCGGCATCTGGGGCGGACCACGGCGCGTGTATGCAACGCTGAAGTTTTTCCTCTACACCTTCCTCGGCTCGGTGCTGATGCTGGTGGCGCTGATCTACCTGTATCTGGCCTCCGGCGACTACACCATCGCCGGTTTCCAGTCGCTCCCGCTCACCCTGATCGAGCAGCGCTGGATCTTCCTCGCCTTCCTCGCGGCCTTCGCGGTCAAGGTGCCGATGTGGCCGGTGCACACCTGGCTGCCTGACGCGCACGTCGAGGCGCCCACCGGCGGCTCGGTGATCCTGGCCGCGATCATGCTGAAAATGGGCGGGTACGGCCTGCTGCGCTTCAGTTTGCCGATTACTCCCGACGCCAGCCGCGAGCTGGATTGGCTCGTGATTGGCCTGTCGCTGATCGCGGTCGTCTACATCGGTTTCGTGGCGCTGATGCAAAGCGACATGAAGAAACTCATCGCCTATTCATCGGTCGCGCACATGGGCTTCGTCACCCTCGGCGCCTTTCTGGCCTTCGACATCCAGGCCTCGACCGGCGCGCTGGCCGGTGCCGTCAACGGGCTCGACGGCGCGATGGTGCAGATGATCTCGCACGGTCTGATCTCCGGCGCACTGTTCCTGTGCATCGGCGTGATGTACGACCGACTGCACAGCCGCGAGATCAGTGCCTATGGCGGTGTCATCAACGTGATGCCGAAGTTCGGCGCCTTCATGGTGCTGTTCGCGCTCGCCAACTGCGGGCTTCCGGGCACGTCGGGTTTCGTGGGCGAGTTCCTGGTGATCCTCGCGGCCTTCAAGGCCAACGTCTGGTACGCGTTCCTGGCGGCCACCACCCTGATACTTGGCGCCGCCTATACGCTCTGGCTCGTCAAGCGCGTGATCTTCGGCCCGGTGGCCAACGACCAGGTCGCCACCATGAAGGACCTCAATGGCAGGGAGTTCCTGGTACTGGCCGTGCTTGCTTTGGCGGTCCTCGCCGTAGGCCTGTGGCCGGCGCCGCTCGTGCAGACCATGGAAGCGACCGCGCAGCACCTGCTCCAGCAGCTCGCCGTCAGCAAGATTCCGGTGGGTTGACCATGAATGAATCCGTCATGACGCTCGAGTCACTCCGTCCCGCGATCGCCGAGATTTCGCTCGGCCTCGCCATCTGCGTCGTGCTGCTTGCCGACGTGTTTGCGGGTGCCTCGCGGCGCTACCTGACGCCGCTACTGACGCTCGCGGCGCTGGCGGTCTGCGCCTGGCTCACGGTCACGGTCGGCGCGGTGCAGGAGCGCACGGTGCTGTTCGACGGCCTGTACGTGGCCGACCGGCTCGGCGTGTTCCTCAAGCTGGCCGCGTTTCTGAGCGTAGGCCTGACGCTGTTCTATTCGCAGGCCTACCTCGAGCGGCGCGGCATCCCGGGCGGCGAATACCAGGTGCTCTCGCTGACCGCGCTCCTCGGTATCTGCGTGCTGGTCTCCGCCAACAGCCTGCTGACCGTGTACCTGGGCATCGAGTTGCTGTCACTCTCGCTGTATACGCTGGTGGCCTTCGATCGCGATTCGGGCGTCGCCGCCGAAGCGGCCATCAAGTATTTCGTGCTGGGTGCCATCGCCTCCGGCATGCTGCTCTATGGCATGTCGATGCTGTACGGGCTGACGGGCACGCTGAGCCTCGACAAGCTGGCCACGGTGAGCGCCGCGCACGGCGCGGGTTTCGCGATCGCCGTGACCTTTATCGTCGTGGCGGTGGCCTTCAAGTTTGGCGCCGTACCATTCCACATGTGGGTGCCCGACGTGTACAGCGGCGCCCCTGTGAGTGTCGCGCTCATGGTTTCCACAGCACCCAAGCTCGCGTCATTTGCATTGGTCACGCGGCTCCTGGTCTACGGCCTGGGTGCTGACCCGGCGCTGTGGGTGCAGATCCTTACCACGCTGGCGGTGCTCTCGCTCCTGGCGGGCAACTTCATCGCCATCGCACAGACCAGCATCCGCCGCATGCTCGCGTACTCGGCGATCGCCAACGTGGGTTTCATCTTGCTGGGCTTCATCACGGCTGACACCGGTGGCTATCGGGCGGCGCTCGCCTACACGCTGGTGTACGTGCTGACGACGCTCGGATCCTTCGGCGTCGTGCTGCTGGCCGCGCGGAGTGATGGCGAAGCCGAGGAGCTTGACGACTACAAGGGCCTCGGCGCCCGTGATCCGCTGCTCGCGCTCCTGATGTTGGCGCTGATGTTCTCGACCGCCGGCGTGCCACCCTTCGTCGGCTTCTGGGCGAAGCTGTGGATCATCCAGTCGCTCCTGCACACCCAGCACGTCTGGCTCGCCACGCTTGCGGTGCTGGCCTCCGTGGTGGGGGCGTTTTACTACTTGCGGGTCATCTGGTTCATGTATTTCGACGCGGGCAGGGCGCAGGCCCCAATCGCGCGGCAGCCACTCACGCGTGCGGCGCTGGCGCTCAACGTCCTGGCGGTGGTGGGGCTGGGGGTGATGCCCAATGTGCTGCTGGCGTTGTGCACGAGCCTGATCGGGTAGCAGGGGCGCGGCAGGCTATTGGCGGATGCCGTTTGGGCTCATGGCGCCGCGCGCTTCGGCGATTCGAGCTGGGTGCAGCTCAAATCGCCGGCGTTCCTTCGCCCGCTCGGGCGCCTATGCCTTGTTGTGCCACCGGCAGGTCCAGAGGTATCAATGGGCGGCGCCCACGAGCGGGCTCAGCGTGCCGCAATTGCCCCCCAGACGGCATCCGCCAATAGCCTGCCGCGTTCCAGGATCCGGCCAAGCTCGCGCGCAACGCCTCAAGCTCGGGGGCTGGGGGTGGCTTCCTATTCGGTGGCAGTGGTGTAGAATGCGCGGCCCTTCTGGTGCGGGGTGGAGCAGTCTGGCAGCTCGTCGGGCTCATAACCCGAAGGTCGCAGGTTCAAATCCTGCCCCCGCTACCA
>JAYUZI010000135.1:0-5800 GCA_043751915.1 Gammaproteobacteria bacterium
AAGGCGTCGAGACCTTCAACCAGATGCTCTACCTGCAGGAGCAGGAGTGTGAGTCGGCCCAGGGGTATCTGTTCAGCCGCCCGCTGCCCACCGCCGACATCGAAGTGCTGCTGCGCCGGGTGGCCTCGCACGCCGATCTCGGACGCACCGAAAAACTCCGCCACCTCATGATCGAACAGCCCAAGAGCCAGGCTACCAAAGAGTGACGCGCCGCTCCGGCGGCAGGTACATGCCATCGCCCGGTTTGACGCCGAAGGCCTCGTAAAACGCGCTCTGGTTCATGAGCGGCAGCTGGCCACGAAGCGATTCGGGTGAATGCGGGTCAGTCTTCATTTCCAGAATCGCCTCATTGGTGCGGATCTTCTGCATCCACACGTGCGTATAGCCCATGTAGAAGCGCTGGTCGCCCGTCAGTCCGTCGATCCCCGGAGCGCTCTTGCCACCCAGTGATATCCGGTAGGCCTTGTAGGCGATGGCGATACCGGAGTTGTCAGCGATGTTCTCGCCCAGTGTCAGCTCGCCATTGACGTGGAAGCCCGGCACCGGTTCGCGGGCGGAATACTGGCCCACCAGCACCTTGGTCTTCGCCTTGAAGCGCTTGTAGTCATCGGGCGTGAACCAGCCGGGCGTACCGAGCAGGTTGCCGTCGCCGTCGTACTGGCTGCCCTCGTCATCGAACCCGTGACTGATCTCATGGCCGATTACCGCGCCAATGCCACCGTAGTTAACCGCGTCATCAGCCGACGGATTGAACATCGGCGGCCGCAAGACGGCGGCCGGGAACACGATCTCGTTCATTTCCGGGTTGTAGTAAGCATTGACCGTCTGCGGCGTCATCAGCCATTCGTTGCAGTCAATCGGTCTGCCGAGTTTCTTAAGGTTGCGGTTGTACTCGAACTCATGTGCCCGCAGCACGTTGCCCATCAGGTCATCGCGCGAAACGGTGAGCGCGCTGTAGTCGCGCCAGCTCACCGGATAACCGATCTTGGGCCTAAACTTTGCGAGCTTCTCCTGCGCCTTTTTCCTGGTCTGCGGGCTCATCCAGTCCAGCTTGTCGATATCCTCACGGTATGCCGCGAGCAGATTTTGCACCAGCTGATCCATGCGCGCCTTTGATTCCGGCGGGAAATACCTTGCCACGTAGATCTTGCCCAGTCCTTCGCCGATCGAGTTCTCCACCAGTCCCACGCCGCGCTTCCAGCGCGGGCGGTTTTGCGGGATGTCGCTGAGCGCCGTGCCGTAGAAGCTGAAATTCTCGTCGACGAAGGCCTTGGACAGATACGGCGACATATCGCTCAACAGGTGCCAGCGGAAATAAGACTTCCACACCGGCAACGGAGTGCCGGCCAGAATCCCGGCGAAGCTCGTGATGTAGCTGGGCTGCCTGATCACCAGGTAGTCGGTCGCGCCCTGCACGCCGGTGCCGGCAAGGTAGGCCGGCCAGTCAAAGCCCGGGGCCAGATTCGCCAGCTTCGCGAACTCATACTTGTTGTAGGTCTTGACCGGATCGCGATTGGCCACCTTGGTCCACTGCACCTTTGCGAGGGCGGTCTCCAGGGCCATGATGTTCTTCGCCTCGGCCGCGGCCTCAGTGTCACCCACGAGCTGCAGCATCTTTCCGACGTGCGTTACATACTTCTCGCGCGCCTCCTTGAGCTTGGCGTCGTTCTGCAGATAGTAGTCGCGGTCGGGGAGCCCGAGGCCGTCCTGGCCCAGATCAAATACGTATTTCGTCGCGTCCTTCGCGTCCTGGTGCACGTAGGGCGTAAACGGCGCCGTGACGCCGATGCGGTTGAACCGGGCAATCAGCGCAGGGATTTCCCGCTTGCCGGCGAGCGCCTCGATGGCCGCGAATTCCTTCGCCAGGGGCGTTGCGCCCAGTTTCTCGGCCACGGCTTCATCCATGAAGCTGGTGTACAGATCGGCGATCTTCTGCTGGTCCGGGTCCGAGGGATCGGCGTGCTTCTGCAGGCCCTCGATGATGTCGCGCGCCTGCTGCCGGGCGTCATCGATCAGCTTGTCCCAGGGGTCGTAACTGCTCTTGTCCGCCGGTATCTGGAAGCTTGCCAGCCACTTGCCGTTGACGTGCCGGTAGAAGTCGTCCTGCGGACGCACGCTGGCATCCACGTACTGCAGTTCGATGCCGGAGCCAAGCGGCGCAGGTGGCGCGGCGGCCGGGGCCTGTGCAGACGGAGATTTCTGCCCACAGGCACTGAGCAATGCCACACCTGCGATCGCCACCATAAAGTGTTTCATGCTTCCCCTCTTGGTCGATGTGTTCCGACCTTGCAAGCCCGAATCTTCCCACGAAATTGCCACACCGGCGCAAAATTCGAACTCATCCCGGCCATCCGCAGACGGCTGCCGCGCGTACAATCCTTGCGTGCCACCGGACCATCGCAGTGCCGACCGTCTGACGCTCGAACCGATCGGCTTCGTGCGCACCGCCCTTGAATCCAAGGCCGAGGCCGCGCGGCAGCCCGCGACTGCCGCCGGCACGCAGGGGCGGATCGAACTCCTGCCCGGCAGGAACTTCGAACACGCATTGGATGACCTGGCCGGCTGGGAGTTCATCTGGGTGATCTTCTGGTTCCACCTCAACCCCAGGTGGCGCCCCAAGGTGCTGCCGCCTCGCAGCACCTCCGGGCGCAAGGGCGTGTTCGCCACCCGGTCGCCGCATCGCCCCAACGCGCTCGGCTTGTCCGCCGTGCGCCTGCAGCGCATTGCCGGCCTGACGCTGCACCTCGGCGACGTCGACATGGTCGATGGCACGCCGGTGCTCGACATCAAACCCTATGTCGCCTACACCGATGCCCACCCCGGAGCCCGGAACGGCTGGCTCGAAGGGGCGGCGGATGCGGGCCGGCCTGGCGCCGGCGCCGCGCCCATCGATCCGCTCGCGGGCTTCACCGTAATGATGGAGGCGCTGGCCGCCGCGCAGGCGGACTGGATCGAGGCACGCACGGGCCTCCGCATCCAACAGCGCATTCGTGACACGCTGGCGCTGGGACCCGAACCGCACCCTTACCGGCGCATCAAGCGCGAGGGCAACACATTGCGTCTGGCCGTCAAGGAATGGCGGGCTCGATTCACCGTAGTCGGGCGCGCGGTACGGGTCCTGGACATTGCCTCCGGATACCGGGCTGCGCAGCTTACGGCAGCGCACGCCGACGATGGGTTGCTCGCGGCGCACCGTGAATTTGTCACTGCATTTTCAGGTGCAAGTGATGGCGCTCAAGAGGCCGGGGACAATCGCAGCAGGAACAGCCTGGCTGGCTAGCAAGGTGCCGCGACCGCGTTTACCTTTCTTGCGGGGCTCGCTCATGCGGACATTTGCCTGGGCTCATGCCGCAAAGGACTACACTGGCAGAACACCACAAATCGAGGGCCGACCCATGAGTCGCATTCTTGTCGTTTCGCTCATTCTTCTCGCCGCCGTGCCGGTCGGCGGAACTGCTCAGAACTCGCCGGGCAACAGCCAGAAAGCGATACTTGTTACGGGCGCCAGCACGGGTATCGGGCGCAAAATCACTGAACGCCTCGCTGCCAACGGATATTTCGTTTATGCCGGCGCGCGCAAAGACGCCGACCTTCAGTCATTGGGCGCCATCAAGAACGTGCAGTCGGTGCGGCTGGATGTGACCAAGCCCGACGATATTGACGCAGCCGTCGCCCTCGTCACCAAGGCGGGGCGCGGCCTGTACGGTCTGGTCAACAACGCGGGAATCGCCACGATTGGCTCGTTGGCACAGATGAAGCCGGAAGAATTCGCCCTGCAAATGGCCGTGAATCTGACCGGTCCGGTGCGGGTCACGCAGGCCTTCGAGCCGCTGATCATCGCCAGCAAGGGGCGGATCACAATCATCGGCTCGATTTCCGGAGTACTTGCGAGCCCTTCGCTGCCCGCCTACGCCATGAGCAAGCACGCGATGGAAGCCTTTGCGGATTCGCTCGCGAAACAACTCGAAGGCGAGGACGTGCAGGTCAACATCGTGGAGCCCGGCAACTACGATTCCAGCATCGAGAAAAACTTTGCTCTGCGTACGGGCGGCGACCTCAAGGATGCGGACCGCTCCATGTACAAGCCGCCTGATGAGGTGGCCGTGGCCGTGGAGCAGGCGCTGTTCGAGCTGAAACCCAAGCGCCGCTACATGGTCGTCCCCAATCAGAACGAGGCCGAACGGACGATACGCAAGCAGATCGAACAACTTGTACAGCTCAATGAGGGACAGCCGTACACCTATGATCGTGCCGCACTGGTGAAGATGCTCGACGAAGCGCTGGCCGGATCGCGGCCGCGACAGACCGGAGTGAAACCATGAAACGACGATACAAGGTGCTGGGCGTGGTCTCAATGCTGGTGGTTGTGGCGTTGTCATCGCTGGCACTGGCGCTGAGCCACAACTCCCCTTGCGGTATCGCGCAGGCACTGCCCGCTGGCGCGCCGTCGATGCAGGCCATCGTCTATCGCTGCTACGGCTCATCCGAGGTACTCAAGCTCGAGAACATTGCCAAGCCGGCGCTGGCGGACGACCAGGTGCTGATCAAGGTGCAGGCAGCATCCGTGAACCCGCTGGACTGGCACTACATGCGGGGCGAGCCTTACATCATGCGTGGCATGGTCGGCGTAGGCGCACCGGACAGCATCCACATGGGCGTTGACTTCGCAGGCACGGTCGCAGCGGTCGGAAAAAACGTCAGGCGATTCAAGGTGGGCGATGCAGTGTTCGGCGGTGCGAACGGCGCCTTCGGGGAGTACGTGAGTGTTGCCGAGAATCGCGCGCTGGCGCTGAAGCCAACCAACATGACGTTCGAGCAGGCGGCGGCGGTGCCCATAGCCGCCATCACGGCATTGCAGGCTCTGCGCGACAAGGGAAAGATTCGGCCAGGGCAGAAAGTGTTGATCAACGGCGCGTCGGGAGGTGTGGGTACATTCGCCGTGCAGATTGCCAAGGCCTTCGGTGCCGACGTGACCGGCGTATGCAGCACCAGAAACCTGACGCTGGTCCGATCGATCGGCGCCGATCACGTCATTGACTATACGCGCGAGGATTTTACCCAAGGCTCGCAACACTACGACCTGATACTCGATAACGTCGGGACTCACTCGCTGTCGGAATATCGGCGTGTCCTGAATCCACAGGGCGCGTTGATCATGGTCGGGGCGCAGGACAAAGGTAAGTGGCTCGGTCCTTTGTCGGGTTCGATCAGCGCAATGCTGGTAGCGCCGTTCGTCAGCCAGAAGTTGGTGTTCATGCTGGCGGAACTGAAACCAGACGATCTTGGCACCCTGCGCGAGCTGATGCAGGCTGGCAAGCTGAGGCCGGTCATCGACAGGCAGTACCGGTTGAGCGAGGTCCCCGAGGCCATCCGCTATCTGGAAGCCGGGCACGCCCGGGGAAAAGTAGTCATCACTTTAGAGTGACAAGCAAGACTGCCAACGCACCTTACCCGACACAATTGCGGCCATGAGCACTACACCGGCAAGCGAGCACGAGTCCCCGCGTTCGGCCTCACTGCTGACGCGACTGGGCCGCATCGCCACCGGGGTGGCGCCGCACGAGCGCACGGCCGTGGCGCTCGCGTTCACGTGCAATTTTGTGTTGCTGGGCAGCTATTACATCCTGCGCCCGCTGCGCGACACGGTCGCCACAATTTTCGGTGTTGGCCAGCTGCAGAATCTTTTCACCGCAACGTTCGTCGGCACCTTCATCGCCTCCGCGATCTATGCGGCCCTGGCTTCGCGGATCAGGCTGGCGCGCCTGCTCCCGGGCGTGTTCTGGTTCTGGCTGGGCAACGT
>JAYUZI010000136.1:0-3760 GCA_043751915.1 Gammaproteobacteria bacterium
AGCGAAGGGCTCGGCGAGGTGCAGGAAGTCATCGACATCTGCGATTTCGCGGTCGGCCTGTCGCGCCAGCTCTACGGCCTGACCATTGCCTCCGAGCGCCCCGGGCACCACCTGCTCGAACGCTGGCACCCGCTGGGCCCGATCGGCGTGATCACGGCCTTCAACTTCCCGATGGCGGTGTGGGCCTGGAACGCGGCCCTCGCACTGGTCTGTGGCAACACCGTAATCTGGAAGCCGTCCGAGAAGACACCGCTGTGCGCGCTGGCGCTGCACCGGATCCTCAGCGAAGTGATCGGCGACTTTGCCCCGGCGCACCCGGCCATTTCGCAGCTCGTGATCGGACGCCGCGAAGCCGGTGAGCAGATCGCCGATCACGAATCCATTGCGCTGGTCAGCGCCACGGGCAGCACCGCCATGGGTCGCGTGCTCGGCCCACGTGTCGCCGCACGCTTCGGTCGCACGCTCCTTGAGCTTGGCGGCAACAACGCCGCCATCGTCGCGCCCTCGGCCGATCTGGGCTTAAGCCTGCGCGCGATTGTGTTTGCGGCGGCCGGCACGGCTGGCCAGCGCTGCACCACGCTGCGGCGCCTGATCGTGCACCGCGCTCTCGCCGGCCAGCTCACGGGCATGCTGCGCAAGGCCTACGCGAGCCTCCCCATCGGCTCGCCGCTCGAGCGCGAAACCCTGGTTGGCCCGCTCATCGACGCGGGCGCCTTCGTACGCATGCAGTCGGCTCTCGCAGCGGCGCGCCAGGCAGGCGCCACCGTCACGGGCGGCGAGCGCATGGTGCCACCGGGCCTTGAGGGCGGCTACTACGTGCGCCCCGCGCTGGTCGAGACCGAAACGCAATTCGAGGCGATGCGCGAGGAGACCTTCGCGCCGATCCTCTACATCATTCCCTACGACACGTTTGAACAGGCCGTCGCGCTGCAAAACGAAGTGCGCCAGGGCCTGTCGTCGGCCATCTTCACCACCGACATGCGCGAGGCCGAAACTTTCCTGTCGGCAACCGGGAGCGATTGCGGCATCGCCAACGTCAACACCGGCCCGAGCGGTGCCGAGATCGGCGGCGCCTTCGGCGGCGAGAAGGAAACCGGTGGCGGCCGCGAGTCCGGGAGCGATTCCTGGAAGGCGTACATGCGCCGGCAGACACAGACCGTCAACTATTCGTCCGCCATGCCGCTCGCCCAGGGCGTGCAGTTTTCGATCGAATGAACGCGCTTGATCTGTTTGATTTACGCAGCTGCCTGACCGAGGAAGAGCAGCTCGTGCAGGACAGCGTCGCGCGCCTGGTCGACGCGCGCGTGCTGCCCATCATCCAGGAGTGCTTCGAGAACCACCGCTTCCCGCGTGAACTGGTGCCCGAACTCGCCGCGCTGGGGCTCCTCGGCGCCAGCCTCGAGGGGTACGGCTGCGCCGGGTTGAACTCGATCGCCAGTGGGCTGATCTGCCAGGAGCTTGAGCGCGGCGACTCGGCGTTGCGCAGCTTCGTCTCGGTGCAGTCGTCGCTCGTGATGTATCCGATCTGGGCCTACGGAAGCGAGGCCCAGAAACAGCAGTACCTGCCGCGCATGGCGCGCGGCGAGCTGATCGGGTGCTTCGGCCTCACCGAGCCGCACGGCGGGTCTGATCCGGCCAACATGAAGACCCGCGCGCGCCGCAGTGGCGGTGACTGGCTCATCAGCGGCTCGAAGATGTGGATCACCAACGGCGCGATTGCCGATGCCTGCGTTTGCTGGGCCGACACCGAAGAAGGCGTGCGCGGCTTCCTCATCGACAAGGGCACGCCCGGCTTCACCGCCACGGAAATCGAACACAAATTCTCGCTGCGCGCCTCCAACACCGGCGCGCTGTTCTTCGACGAGGTGCGCGTGCCTGAATCACAGCGCCTGCCGGGCGCCGCCGGACTCAAGGGACCGCTGTCCTGCCTGACGCAGGCCCGCTACGGCATTTCCTGGGGCGTGATCGGCGCCGCACAGGCCTGCCTCGCGCAGCTCATTGAATACACCGCCACGCGTGAATTGTTCGGGCGCCCGCTGGCACAGAACCAGGCAATCCAGGTAAGGCTTGCCGAGATGGCGCGCGGCATCACCACGGCGCAAATGCTGGCACTGCAGCTCGGTCGCCTGAAGGATAGCGGCAAGCTCAAGCCGGTGCAGGTGTCGCTCGCCAAATGGAACAATTGCCGCATGGCGCTCGATATCGCGCGCGACTGCCGCGACATGCTGGGCGCTTCGGGCATCAGCGCCGAGTACGCGCCGATCCGCCACATGCTTAATCTCGAGAGCGTCATAACCTACGAAGGCACCGAGACCATTCATCAGTTGGCGGTTGGGCGCGAGCTGACGGGACGCAGCGCGTTCTAGGGGCGTTGGGCTTCGCCCGATTTCCGTGACACCGAGCTTAGGCGGGCCTGTTAGCTCGTCACACGGGGTGGCGCAATGCCGGCAGCACGGCTGGCAGCCTGTACGGCGGACAATCGATTCTTGCCCTGTCTGCAGAGCACGATCCCTACGCCGAATACCAGCACGCAACCGCCGATCCCCTTGGTGAGGAACAGGGCGGGATGGGCGCTGCCTGTGGGTGGAATCAGGGACGCGATCGTGGCGAAAGCCGTGGTGGCCACTCCCAGCCCCGCCAATGCGACACATGCGATTGTTCCGCCAGGGATCAGCGATACGCCATCGTTCCTGCCGGCGGCGCGCCGGCGAAGCACCGCCAGTGAGCCAAAGATATAAACCCAGACTACGCACACCAAGGCTGCGGTCATGTCCACCAGCAATAAGAAGGCGTCATGGACGCTCGAGCCTGAGATGGCCGCCAGCAGGACAACAGAGGTGGCGCCGGACTGGACCAACAATGCCACGTACGGTGAGCCGTATCGTGGATGAATCGCACCCAGCCGCTCAGGCAGGTAAAGGGTTAAACCCATGACAAATGGCAGGCGTGCGGTGCCCCCGATCCAGGCACCCAGACCACCGGTTAGCGCCATTGTCAGCAACGCGGCGCCAATCGCCCCGAACACCGGAACGGCCAGACGCTGGCCGATCATGTCCATGGCCGCGGGAGTTCCGCTGACGGCCCCGATATTGCTCGCCGGCAAGCTCACCAGGAGCGCGCCGGTGCCGGTGATGTAGGCGATGGCGATCACCACACCGGATATCAGTATGGCGCGACGGATCGATCGGGCCGTATCCTTGATCTCATCGCCCATCAGCGGCGCGAGCTCGAGACCCGTGTAGGCCGCTACGACTAAGGAGAATGTATTGAGGGTAGCCGAGGATGTCAGGTCCGGCACAAAGCCCGATATGCTGATGTGCGTAGCAGGTCCAAACATCCACCATGCCACCACTCCACCGCACAGCACTTGCGCCGCAACGGCAATAGTTGCAATGCCGCCCGCATTCTGGAGCCATTTGGCGCGCTCGAGCCCGAGAATATTAAGGAGCGTAACTACCCACAGGATTGCCAGACTTAAAGCACCGTTGTAGACCGGACTTTCAGCCAGCACGAGCCAGGGACGGCCGCCGACGTGCAGCAGGGCACCAGACGCGTACAGCAGTACGGAAGGAAAGAAGACGAGATTCGATACCCAGGTTGCCCAGCCGGCCAGAAACCCATGCGTCTCGCCGAACGCCGCTTTGGTCCACAGGTACAGGCCACCTTCGTGTGGAATCCGGGAGCTGAGCTCCTGCACGGTCAGCGCGGAAGGGACGAAGAACGCAAAGTAGGCAATCGCCCAAAGCGAGAGACTGGCAAG
>JAYUZI010000137.1:0-3590 GCA_043751915.1 Gammaproteobacteria bacterium
CTGCGCCGCTCTCCTGGCCGCGGCGCGCCGCGAGCGGCTCGGCGTCTGCGATACGCTCGATATCGGCGGCGGCTTTCCGATCGACTATACCGAACCTGCCGCCGACATCGGCCGCTACTGCGCACCCATCCGCAACTCGCTCGCCCGGTTGCCCAAGCGCGTGCGCGTGATCGCCGAACCGGGCCGCTACCTGGCCGGCCCGGCGGCGATCGGCGTCGCCACCGTCATGGGCCGCGCGCAGCGCGAGGGCCATTGGTGGTATTACCTCGATGACGGCATCTACGGTTCCTACAGCGGCCAGCTCTACGATCACGCCCGTTATCCGCTCAGCGCCATGCGTACCGGGCCGCTGCTGCCCTCGGTGCTGGCCGGCCCTACCTGCGACGGGATCGATGTCATCGCCGAGGAGCTCCAGCTGCCGCGGCTTAAGATCGGTGACCTGATCGTCGGCCGGCAGATGGGCGCCTATACCTGGTCCACCGCCTCGACCTTCAATTTCTTTCCCAAGGCCACTATTGTCGCGGTCAACCGCCAGCCGGGCGATACCGGCGGCGTATGATGGTCAGCGCGCCGCAGCGGCGTACCGGAGCGAATCGCGCCCATGCCGTCCTTTGACGCCGTCTCGAAAGTCGACGCCCACGAACTCACCAACGCGGTGGACCAGGCTACACGCGAGCTGGAAAAACGCTACGATCTGCGCGGCACCCCGGCGCGCTTCGTGCTGCAAGGTTACGTGATCACGCAGTACGCGCAGAGTGAATTCCAGCTGGAGCAACTGCTGGACATCCTGCGCCTGCGCCTCGGCGCGCGCGGCATCGACCAGCGTTGCCTCGATCTGGGCGAGGTGCAGACAAACCTCGCCGAGGCGCGCCGCGCCATCACCGTCAAGCAGGGCATCGAGCAGCTCGTGGCCAAGAAGCTGGTCGCCAGCCTCAAGGAGGCGCGGCTCAAGGTCGAGGCACAGATCAACGACGGCAAGCTGCGTGTCACGGGCAAGAAGCGCGATGATCTGCAGACGGCGATGGCGCTGCTTCGGAAGAGCAGCGTCGACCTGCCCCTGCAGTTCGAGAATTTCCGGGACTAGCCGGACGCGCAACTCACCCCGCGATCAGGCCGCAGGCAGGTGTTTGGGCAGCAAGGATTTTCGCCGCCATAGGCTCACCCGCGGAGCCAGCCTGAACGAATTGCCGGGCGGCGAATTGGGGGTTGGCGCGGCACTCGCGCGCGGCACGCGGCTCTGCGAACCCTGCGCCCATCTGGCCCGGGTAGCGAGGCCGATCGTCATTTCAGCGCCCGGCTGACTTCCGCCTGCCTTGTCCGCCACCAGTGCGCCGTCAGCAGCTCGGCGTGGCGTCCCAGGAATACTTCACGGAGCGCCGGCCGCATGGCCAGGAACGGCAGCCACTGCTCCGGGAAAACATCGCGTGGCCCGACATAGAACCAGGGTTCGGCCGCGGTTTCCTCCTCGTCGCTGCGGGCCGTGGGCAGTTCTCGGAACTCGCACTCGCCGAGCAGCGAGACCTCGTCGTAGTCGTAGAATATGACCCGGCCGTGGCGCGTGACGCCGAAATTCTTCAGCAACAGGTCGCCGGGAAAAATATTGGTCATCGCGAGGTCGCGCAGCGCATTGCCGTAATCGACGATGGCCGCTTCGGCCGCAGCCGGCTCGGCCTCGCGCAGGAACAGATTCAGCGGCCGTAGCCGCCGCTCGATGTAGCAATGCTCGAGGATCAGATCGTCGCCCTCGACGCGGCAGGTATGGCTGGCATCGCGCAGCAGTTCGTCCGCCAGCGCGGGCATGAAGCGGGCCAGCGGCAGGCTCAGGCGCCTGAATTCCTGGGCGTCGACCATGCGGCCGGCGCGGTCGTGGCGGAACACGAAGCGGTAGCGCTCCATGACTTCCGCGCGCGTGGCGTGCTTGGGCGCGCCAAAGCGGTCGCGGATCACCTTGAACACCAGGTCGTGCGAGGGCAGGGTGAAGACGATCATCACCAGTCCGCGCTCGCCCGGCGCATGCACGAAGGCGTCGATCGAACTGTCGAGGTGCCGGCGCAGCGCGAAATAGCGTTCGCTCTTGCCCTGCTTGGCGCGCCCCAGCACCGTGTACAGTTCGTCCACGGGCTTGCGCGGCATGAACGAACGCAGCAGCGTGACCGCGGCGCCCACCACCGGCAGATCGACGTGAAAATAGGAGTTAGCGTAGCCGAACTGCGCGCTGATCTCGTTGCGCGAGAGCAGCACGGCTTCGACCTGCACGCCGGACGGGCCGTTGCGGAATGCGATCACCAGTGGCGTCACTGCGCTGTCACCGATCAGGCGGCCGACCAGGAAGGCTTCGCCGGCCCGGTAGAACAGCGGCTCGATCAGCTCAATGGATTCCGGCGCCGCGCTTGGCGGCCGCGATTCAAAATGGCGGCCCAACTCGGTGGTGATGCGGCGCACGGCCAGCTCGGGTGAGGCCAGTGCTCTGGCGAAGGGCAGATCGGCGAGCACGTCGGCGATCGCCACCTGCAGCGAGCCGGCGGCCGGGTAGACGCGGATCGGCACCGACCCCGAGGCGCGGCCGCTGTGCGTGGCGCAGAACTCCACCTCGGCATTGACGCCCACCGTGCCGAACAGATCACGTGTTACGGAATTGAAGAAGGTGCGGTAGAAATCGCTGTCGGGAAGCCGCTCGATCAACCGCCCATAGGCGGCGGTCGCCGTCACCCAGTAACCGCGCGCGGCGCCCGCGGCGCCCGCGGCGCGCAGGGCGGCCAGCGCCTGGGCGACACGCTGTTCGTACAATTCGATGCGCGCCACCGCGTCGCGCTCCCGCGCCGCGCCGTCACCGCTGAGAAAATGGGCGGCCGCGCGGCGAGTGATGCGGCCGAATTCCTCATTGTAAGAGCGGAACTGCGCGGCGATCAGTTCCGCGGCATCCTGGGCCGGGCACGCCGCGGCGCCCGCGGGCGCGGTGGCGACGATGGCGAGCGCATTCATCGCGGCGGTGCGCCTGCTTGGGAGGCCACGGCGAGCGCCGGCGCCGCTGCCTGCGGTGTGAACTGTTCCTGCTCGGTGCTGCCCGCCAGCGCCGCGGTGGAGCACAGGCCCGCCGTGATCGCGGTCTGCACCGCGTCGAAGTAGCCCGTTCCGACAAACGACTGGTGCTTGGCGGCGCGGTAGCCGGCGCGCTCCTGTGCGAACTCGCGCTGCTGGAGTTGCGAATAGCCGTACATGCCCTCGTCGCGGTAGGCCGAGGCCAGCTCGAACATCGACAAGTTGAGCGCGTGCCAGCCAGCCAGCGTGATGAACTGGAAGCGGTAGCCCATCGCCGCCAGCTCTTCGCGCCAGCGGCGCATCGTCGCCTGGTCGACATGCTTTTGCCAGTTGAACGACGGCGAACAGTTATAGGCCAGCAGCTGTTCGGGGTACTTCGCCTGGATGGCCTCGGCAAAGCGGCGCGCCTGCGCCATGTCGGGCTTCGAGGTCTCGCACCACACCAGGTCGGCATAGGGCGCGTAGGCGAGGCCCCGGGCGATGGCCTGATCGATTCCGGCGCGCACATGAAAAAAGCCTTCGCTGGAGCGTTCGCCCGTCAGGAAGCCGGT
>JAYUZI010000138.1:0-2958 GCA_043751915.1 Gammaproteobacteria bacterium
GCGTTCTGCCCGTCGACCACCGCCGCCATGCGTTGCAGCGCGGCCAGTGCCTGCTCACGCGTACATATGCCGTGCAGCAGCCAGTTCGCCATGTGCTGGCTGGAAATGCGCAGCGTGGCGCGATCTTCCATCAGGCCGACGTCGTGAATGTCGGGCACCTTGGAGCAACCCACGCCCAAGTCCACCCAGCGCACCACGTAGCCGAGGATCCCCTGCGAATTGTTGCTGAGCTCCGCGTCGATTTCCGCGGCACTCCACCCGAGCGCGCCCGCCAGCGGCGGCGTCAGCAGTTCGGCTAGCGCGGCCCGTGGCCTGCTGCGCAGCTCGCGCTGCACGGCGCCCACATCAACGGCGTGATAGTGCAGCGCGTGGAGCGTGGCCGCCGTGGGTGAGGGCACCCAGGCGGTGTTCGCACCGGCGCGCGGATGGGCAATCTTCCGCGTCAGCATCTCCGCCATGCGATCGGGCATCGCCCACATGCCCTTGCCGATCTGCGCGCGCCCGGCCAGGCCACAACGCAGGCCGATATCGACGTTCTGGCGCTCGTAGGCGTCCAGCCACACGGCATTCTTGATCTCGCCCTTGCGCAGCATGGCGCCCGCTGCCATCGAGGTGTGCAATTCATCACCGGTGCGATCAAGGAACCCGGTGTTGATGAACACCACGCGCTCGCGCGCGGCGCGGATGCACTCGCCGAGGTTGACGGTGGTGCGCCGCTCCTCGTCCATGATGCCCATCTTGAGCGTGTGGCGCGCCAGGCCGAGCAGGTCTTCGACCCGTGCAAACAGCCGCACGGCGAATGCCACCTCCTCGGGGCCGTGGAGTTTGGGCTTGACGATGTAGATCGAGCCGCTACGGCTGTTGCGCGCTCCGCCCTGCCCGCGCAGATCGTGGAGGCCGATCAGCGCGCTGATTGCCGCATCGAGCATGGTTTCGGGGACGGGATTGCCATCGACACGCACCATGTCGCACATCATGTGGTGGCCGACATTGCGCACCAGCATCAGGCTGCGGCCCGGCAGCGTGACTTCGCTCCCGTCGGGCGCCGTGTAGCGCCGGTCCATGTTGAGGCGCCGCGTGATATCACCGCCGCCCTTGGGGAAGCGGGCCTCGAGCGTGCCACGCATCAACCCGAGCCAGTTGCGATAGGCGGCAACCTTGTCTGCCGCGTCAACCGCGGCGACCGAGTCCTCGAGATCCTGGATCGTGGTGAGCGCGGATTCGATCACCAGGTCGCTGACCCCCGCGGCATCGGTGCGTCCGACCGGGTGCGCGCGCTCGATCTGAATCTCGACGTGCAAGCCGTGATGGCGCAGCAGCACCAGCGTGGGCGAGCCGGCCGCGCCCTGGTAGCCGGCAAACGCGGCGGCGGATCGCAGCGTGCCTTCGCCGGTCGTGGTCGCGATGATGAGTTTTCCATCGACCACGCGATACGCCGTCGCCTCACGGTGCGAACCGGTGGTTAACGGAAAATACTGGTCGAGGAATTTGCGGCCGTAGGCCACGACGGCCGCGCCGCGCACCGGGTTGAAGGCGCCCCCACGTGTGGCGCCCTCGGCTTCGGGCAGGGCGTCGGTGCCGTAGAGCGCGTCATAGAGGCTGCCCCAGCGCGCATTGGCCGCATTGAGCGCGTAGCGCGCGTTGTTGACCGGCACCACCAGCTGTGGGCCCGCAGTGACTGCGATCTCCGCGTCGACGTTCGCGGTCCCGATCGAAAATTCCGACCCTTCCGGCACGAGATAGCCTATTTCGCGCAGCAGCGCTTCATAGTTCGCGCCAAAGCCGGCAGCGCCCGGATATTTCCGATGCCAGGCGTCGAGCCCGGCCTGCAGCGCAGCGCGCCTGGCCAGGAGCGCCGCGTTCTCCGGGGCCAGTTCGCGCAGCAGCGCCGCCAGTCCAGCCCAGAATGGCGCCGCGGCGACGCCGGTGCCCGGCAACGCTTCCTCGTTAAGAAATTGCAGCAGCGCGGGCGCCACTTCGAGCCCGGCGAGGGCCGGCGTCTCACTCATGGCAGGCATAAGTCAGCGTACTGCGCGTCGCGCTCGACGAAATGCCGGATGAATGGACACACCGGAACCATGCGCTCGCCGCGGCTGCGGATCAGCTCGAGCGTCTCGCGCACCAGGCGCGTGCCCAGCCCCCGGCCGCCGAGCGCAACGGGCACTTCGGCATGGTTGAGCAGCAGCGTCGCTCCCGAGCGCTGGTAGGCGATGAAAGCCATGCCGCCGGCCGTCGCCAGTTCAAAGCGCTGGCCGGCTGGGTTGTCGATCACAGTCTCGGGCACCGTCCCCCCTGAATAAACCAGCGCGCTCCCGTAATATGCCACGCATGACCGACGCGGAGATCGAAGCCCTCTCGCTCAGCCTCGACGTCGCGCTGCGCAGCGTGCTGTTGAGCCTGCCGCTGGCGATCGCCGTTGCCTGGCTGCTCACCCGCCGGCGCTTCGCCGCACGCTCGCTCCTCGACGCCTTCGTGCATCTGCCGATGGTACTGCCACCGGTGATGATCGGCTACGTCCTGCTGCTGCTGTTCGGCGTGCGCGGGCCCATCGGCCATTGGCTGTACGCGCAGTTTGGCATCCGTACCGCGTTCACCACTGGCGGTGCCGCCCTGGCGACTGCCGTCATGGCCTTTCCGCTGATGGTGCGCACGATTCGCCTGGCACTGGAAAACGTGGATCGCGGGCTCGAGGAAGCAGCGCGTACGCTGGGAGCGGGCGCCATCGACCGGTTCGTGTCCGTGACGCTGCCGCTCATGGCGCCCGGGATCCTGGCTGGCGCCGTGACGGCCTTCGTCGCCAGCCTCGGGGAATTCGGCGCGGTCATCACTTTCGCCGGCAACGTCCCCGGCGCAACCCGCACGCTTCCGATCGCACTGTACTCGGCATTGCAGACGCCGGACGGCGGCATGGCAGCGGCACGGATCGCGCTGATCAGCTTTGCACTCGGTCTGGGCGGG
>JAYUZI010000139.1:0-18730 GCA_043751915.1 Gammaproteobacteria bacterium
TCCCGAATCCGATCGTCGGAATAAATCTCAATGGGGAATATCACCGCGGGCCGCAGGCGGATGGAGCCGTCGTCGCTAACGTCCAGAAGCAGCGTCTCGTCGCCCTTGAGATTGAGTCGCTTCATGACCGCGCGAGGGATTGCGACCTGACCATTCTTTCCGAGCTTTACGGCGTCCACTGAAAGTCTCTTAAAATAGGATTATCCTATTATATGGGCACTGCAACACCGATGCAAACGGTATAACATATTGATTTTAATATCTATATATTATCTCACTAGGCGTTCGTAAGCCTCGACGTACTGCTGCACTTGGCGGCTCCAGGAGAAATCCTGCGCCATGCCGTTCTGCACCAGCCGGCGCCACGCGCCTTTCTGTTGGTACAGGTCCAACGCGGTGTTGAGCGCCCAGCTCACCGCGGGCACGTTATAGTCGTTGAACACAATGCCGGTGCCGTTGCCGCTCGCGGCTTCGAAGTGCTGCACTGAATCGGCCAGGCCCCCGGTGCGTCGCACGATCGGCACGGTGCCGTAGCGCAGGCTGTACATCTGGTTCAGGCCACAGGGTTCGTAGCGCGAGGGCATCAGGAACATGTCGCTCGCCGCCTCGATCCAGTGCGCGAGCTCATCGCTGAAGCCACGGTGGAAAGCCACGCGGTCCGGGTACTGGCGGGCGAGCCCCGCAAAGAACGCTTCATACTGCGGCTCGCCCGAGCCCAGCACCGCGAGCTCGAATTCACGCGTGGCAAGGAGCGGTGGCAGGGCGTCGAACAGCAGGTCGAGGCCCTTCTGCGCGGTGAGCCGCGTGATCACGCCGATCAGCGGCCGGCGTTCGCCGCTGCGCAGCTTCATGCGCTCGAGGAATTCCTGCTTGAGGCCCGTCTTGACGCCGAGCTGGTTGGCGCCGTAGTGGCGCGGCAGATGCCGGTCGTTGCGCGGATCCCACTCCGCGTAATCGACGCCGTTGAGTATGCCGATGAGCGCGCTGCTGCGCGCGCGCAGCGTGTCATCGAGGCCGGCGCCATACTCGGCGGTCTGGATTTCGCGCGCGTAGCTGGGGCTCACGGTCGTCAGCAGGTCGGCATACAGCAGGCCATGGCGTAGCAAGTTGATGCGCCCACCGCGCAGGTCATCCTGGTGGAGCACTTCGAGGCCCGCGCCGCCCAGCACTTCCGCCGCGGCAGCAGGCCCGATGACGCCCTGATAGCCCAGGTTGTGGATCGTGAACACGCTCTTCGTGGCGGCGAACAGCTGATCCCACTTGTAGATCGACTTCAGCCACAGCGGCGCAATCGCCGTGTGCCAGTCGTTGCAGTGAACGATCTGCGGCGCAAAGCCCATGCGTTGGCAGCTTTGCAGGGCGGCATGCGTAAACAGCAGGTAGCGGCGGTATTCGTCCGGGTCGGCGGTGTAGATGGACGGCCCACCGAACATGGCCGGGCAGTCGATGAGATAAATGAAGGTCGGCGTACCGGGAATGCGGGCGGTCTGCACGGAAAAGTGGTAGGCGTGCGTGCCGATCGTGAGCGGCACGTCCTGCAGAAAATCGACCGGATAGATCTCGAGGCCGGCGCGAGGGATCGAGGCGTGGCCCGGGAGAAACAAGCGGATGTCGTGTCCGGCGGCGTGCAGGAATTTGACCAGCGCGCCGGACACGTCGGCCAGGCCGCCGGCCTTGGCGAACGGCGCCATCTCGGCCGTGAGGAAACAGATGCGCAGGGGCATGACGCACAGTTTACTTGACGTATGATTCGCGCATGCGTCGCGTGGCCGTAGTCCTGACCCTGATCGCGCTCCTGGCCTTGTCGCTGGCGGTGGCATGGCTGGCGACCGACTGGCCCCACTGGTGTCGGTGGCTGGGCTGGTGCGATGGCCAAGGCATGCTTTAACTTATTGATTAATAAGAAATAAAATACCTACATGGGTCGCCGCTGGAAGCTGCGGGCTGGTAGAATCCGGAAGCTACCAAGAACCAGAACCCGACTATGTCCGTGACCCCGTACCAACAACTCGAGCAGGAATGGCGCCGCTTGCATGCCTTTCGTGGCGCCCTCTCGCTGCTGCGCTGGGACGCGGCGGTGATGATGCCGCGCGGCAGTGCCGCACTGCGCGGTGAACAGGTGGCCGCGCTCGAGACCGAATACCACGCATTGCTGACCACGCCCAAGGTCACACGACTCCTCGATCGCGCACAGGCGGATGTGCGCGGACTGGAGGACTGGCAGGTGTCGAACCTGCGTGAGATGCGCCGCCAGCGCGATCACGCGATCGCGACGCCGGTGACGCTGATCTCGCGCCTGGCGCGCGCCACGGCGATCGCCGAGAGCCAGTGGCTGGCCGCGCGCCGCGACAATAATTTTGCGCTGTTCGCCCCGCACCTCGAGGAAGTGCTGCTGCTGGTGCGCGACAAGGCCGCGCTCCTCGGCCAGGCGCTCAATCTTCCGCCCTACGACGCGCTGGTCGATGAGTTCAGCCCCGGCGTGGGCACGGCCGACATCGACGCGATCTTCAAGGCGCTGTCGCGCCGCCTGCCCGGCATGATCAGCGAGGCGATCGAGAAGCAGCGGCTTCAGGAAGTGCTGCCGATCGCGGGAAAGTTCACCACGGCCAGGCAGCGGAGCCTCGCCGTCGAAGTCATGAAGGCCGTCGGCTTTCCATTCGACCAGGGTCGGCTCGACGAAAGCGAGCATCCATTCACCGAGGGTGTGGTCGGCGATATCCGCGTCACCACGCGCTATGACGCCGCCGATCCCTTTGCCGGCCTGCTCGGTGCGCTGCACGAGACCGGGCACGCGATGTACGACGTCGGCATGCCGGTCACCTGGCGCGACCAGCCGGTAGGGCGTGATCGGGGTATGGCGCTCGAGGAGAGCCAGTCGCTGCTGCTCGAGATGATCATCGGCCGCAGCACGCCGTTCCTGCGCTACCTGCACCCGCTCCTGCACAAGCACTACACGGTCAGCGGTCCGGAGTGGGAGTTCGAGAATTTGCGGCGCACGCTGACGCGTGTCCGTCGCGGCCTGATCCGCATCGACGCCGACGAAATGAGCTACTCGCTGCACATCATGCAGCGCTATGACATCGAGAAGCAGCTGCTCGCCGGCAAGCTCGCGGTGCGTGACCTGCCGGAAGTGTGGAACAGCGGCATGGAGCAGCGCTTCGGGAGCCGCCCGGCCGGCGCCGCCGATGGCTGCCTGCAGGACATGCACTGGGCGCTTGGATCGTTCGGCTATTTTCCCTCCTACGCGCTCGGCCTGGTGATCGCCGCGCAATTGTGGGAGGCGCTGCGCGCGCAGCTGCCGGAGGTCGATGCCCTGATTGAACGCGGCGAGTTCGCCCCGATCTTTGCCTGGCTGCGTGAGAACATGCACGGGCTTGGCGCGAAACTGCCGATCAAGGAGCTGATCAAGCAGGCCAGCGGCCAGGCGCTCAGCGCCAACGCGCTGCTGCGCTACCTGCAGGGCAGGTACCTGGCGGAGGTCGCTTGAACGCTGCCGTCGCCGAGATCGCGCGCCCCGCGGGCCGCGACTCCGGCACGCTGCGCAAACTCGGCGCGGCGCTCCGGGGGCTCGCCGGCAAGGCGATCGAGGACTACCGGATGATCGAGCCGGGCGACAAGGTCATGGTGTGCCTGTCGGGCGGCAAGGATTCCTACACGCTGCTCGACCTGCTGCTCTCGCTCCAGCGCAGCGCGCCGGTCGAGTTCGAACTGCTCGCCGTGAACCTCGACCAGAAGCAGCCCGGATTCCCGCAGCAGGTACTGCCCGATTACCTGCGTGCGCTGGGCGTGCCGTTCCATATCATCGAACAGGACACCTACAGCGTCGTCAAGCGCCTGATACCCGAAGGCCGCACCATGTGCTCGCTGTGCTCGCGCATGCGCCGCGGCGCGCTTTACCGCTATGCGAGCGAA
The DNA here is from genome assembly GCA_043751915.1 of Gammaproteobacteria bacterium. Taxonomy (GTDB): domain Bacteria; phylum Pseudomonadota; class Gammaproteobacteria; order Steroidobacterales; family Steroidobacteraceae; genus FEN-1191. The sequence goes on from JAYUZI010000139.1 coordinate 3,913, forward strand.
CATGGCATCAGCAAGATCGCGCTCGGCCATCACCGTGACGACATCGTCGAAACGCTGTTTCTGAACCTGTTTCACGGCGGGCGCCTCAAGGCCATGGCGCCGAAGTTCCGCTCCGACGATGGCCGTCACGTGGTCATCCGCCCGCTCGCGTATGTCGCCGAGCGCGATATCGCGCGCTACGCTCGCGGCCATGCCTTTCCGCTGATTCCCTGCGACCTGTGCGGCTCCCAGCAGCACCTGCAGCGCGCGGCGATCAAGCGCATGCTCGGCGCATGGGAGCAGCAGCACCCCGGCCGCACCGAGGCGATCTTCTCGGCGCTGCGTAACGTCGAGCCGGCGCACCTGGCCGACACGAAGCTGTTCGACTTCGCCGCGCTCAAGGCGGGGAGCGAGTAGTGGAGCGGCCGCTCGCCAACAGCTACTGGGTCATACCCGGCAGGCTCCTGGCGGGCGAATATCCAGCGGGCCGCGAGAAGCGGCTGGGCGAGGCGGGTCGTGCGCGGGTGGTGGGGCTGATCGCCGCCGGCGTCAGCTGTTTCCTCGACCTGACGGAAGAGGGCGAATGCGCGCCCTACGATTCGCTGCTGCCGCCGGAGGTGACGTACCTGCGCCGCTCGATCTGCGATCAGCAGGTGCCGCGCCGGGCGACGCAGATGCGCGTCATCCAGGACGAGATTGCCTTGGTGCTGGCCGCCGGCGGCACCGTTTACGTTCACTGCCGCGCCGGCATCGGCCGCACCGGCACCGTGGCGGGTTGCTTCCTGGTTGAACAGGGACGCGACGGGGCGAGCGCGCTCGCTGAGCTCAACGAACTGTGGACGCAGCAGTGCGAGCGCGCGGCACTGTGGCCCGAGGTTCCGCAGACGCCCCAGCAGGCCGAGTACATCCGCCAGTGGACGCCGCGCCTCGCGCGATCTGGCGCCGACGCCGAGGTCGATATTTCCGATGCTGAGCTGGCGCCGGTCCGCGGGCTCCGCGAGCGCTTCCAGGGGGCCATGCTCGGCCTGGCCGTAGGCGATGCGCTGGCGGCGACGACGCAGTTTCGCCGACCGGGCAGCTTCGCGCCGGTGGGCGATCTGCTCGGGGGCGGTCCCTTCGATCTGCCGCGCGGCGCCTGGAGCGACGACACCGCGATGGCGCTGTGCCTCGCCGAGAGCCTGGCGGATTGCGCGCGGTTCGATGCCGCCGACCAGCGGGAGCGCTACAGCCGCTGGCAGCGCGCGGGGTATCTTTCGGCCACCGGACAATGCCTGGGTGTCACCGCGGCGACGGCGCGCGCGCTGGCGGCGGCACCGTGGCGCTCGTCGCCACTCGCGGCCGCACAGCTCACGGCGGCGCTCGACGCCGAGCCGCTGTCGCGTGTCGCTCCGGTCGTGCTGCATGCCTACGCCGCGCCAGAGGAGGCCGTAGCGCTGGCGGCTGATGCGGCGCGTGTCACCTGCGAGTCGCCCCGGGTGCTCGACGCCTGCCGGCTGCTGGCGGCCATGCTGCACGCGGCGCTGCGCGGCGAGCCGCGTGAACGGCTGCTGGCGCCGCGTGCCGAACTCTTCGGCGCGCGCCCGCTACACCCCGAAGTGGCGCTGATTGCGGCGCAGCGCTATGGGCCGGATTACACCCCGCCGCCCGCTGACGGCGGGGCGCTGGCGGCGCTCGACCTGGCGCGCTGGTGCCTGGCGAGTAGCGGCAGTTTTCGCGAAGGCGCATTGCGCGCCGTCAACCTGGGCGGCGACAGCGACGTGATCGCCACCGTGTTCGGCCAGCTGGCCGGCGCGCATTACGGAGCCGGCGCCATCCCGCGCGCCTGGCGGCAGGCGTTGGTGCAATCAGAGCTCATCGCCGATCTGGCCGATCGTCTGCTGCGCAATGCGCTGATCCGGATTGGCGAGCAGGCGGTGGTCTCATGAAACAACAGGGCAAGGACTGGACCAGGCTCGATGACGAACAGTTGCTGGACCTGCGCCTGTGTGACCTGCGCCTGCGCCTCCACGGCTCAGCCGTGCAGACGCGCATCGCGCGGCTTTACCGCGAACTCGCAGCACGCGGCATCAGCTTCCGTCCGCACGCCTGGCTGGCCGAGGACTGGTTCTCCCCCGACGGCGTGCCCGGTTTCGCCGTGCCTTTTTACCTGGCGCACCCGCGCTTGACGCGGCTCGAGCGCAAGATGACCGGCGTGGTGGAGGGCAGCAACGTCAACTGGCAGATGCGCATCCTGCGGCATGAGGCCGGGCACGCGATCGATTCAGCCTACCGCCTGCGTCGCCGCGCCCGCTGGCGCACGCTGTTCGGCCATGCTACGCGCCGCTACGCGCACCAGTATCGGGCGCGGCCGGCCAGCCGTCACCACGTGCAGCACCTGGGCGAATGGTACGCGCAGGCGCATCCGACCGAGGATTTCGCCGAGACCTTCGCCGTCTGGCTGCAGCCACACTCCGGCTGGCGCCGGCGCTATGCCGCATGGCCGGCGAAGCGCAAGCTCGAATACGTGGACCAGATCGCCGCCGAGATCGGCAGCCACCGACCCGCGGTCGATGGCCGCGTGCTGGTCGAACCGCTCGAGGACAACAAGCTCACGCTGCGCGAGCACTACCGGCGCAAGCGCCGGGTCGAACGGCGCCGGCATCGGGCGCTGGCAGACGGCCTGCTGCGCAAGGTTTTCGTTGCCGAAGACGCGGCGCGCAATGGCGCCTTGCCAGCCGCAGCGCTTCTGCGCGGCATGAAATTGAGCGTACGCACCACGCTCGAGCGGCGCGCTGGCGCCGATCGCTACGCGGCCCGGCAGCTCGTGCGCCTGGCCATCGAGCGCTGCGAGCAGCTCAAGCTGTACCAACGCGGTTCGCGCCGTGTGCTGCTGCCGAAGTTGCGAACCGCGCTGGTGCGCATGGCGCGTGGCTACATCGCCAGCGACGAACTGCGGCTGCGTCTGTGAAAAAGCTCCGCGCTTTGGTGGTCGTGCATTCGAGCCTGGTGCCGCCCGACTCGCTCGGGGGCTACAGCGACAAGGAGATCGCTGAGTGGCGCACCGAGTACGACGTGATCGCCACGCTCCGCAAGGCGGGCCACACGGTACAGGCGTTGGGCGTGCTCGACTCGCTCACGGAGCTGCGCACCGCGCTCATCGACTGGCACCCGGACGTGGTGTTCAACCTGCTCGAGGAATTCAACGGCATCGTCACCTACGACCAGCACGTGGTGGCGTTCCTGGAGCTGATGCGCCAGCCCTATACCGGCTGCAACCCGCGCGGCCTGCTGCTGGCGCGCGACAAGGTGCTGTGCAAGCAGTTGCTGGCTTTCCATCGCATCCCGACCCCGCAGTTCGCGGTGTTCCGGCGCGGCGAACGGTTTCATCTGCCGCGGCGGCTGCGTTTCCCGCTGTTCGTGAAGTCGGCGACCGAGGACGCCTCGCTCGGTATCGCCCAGGCTTCGGTGGTCGAGGACGCGGCCCGCCTGCGTGAGCGAGTGCAGTTCATGCACGAGCAGATCGGCTCGGACGCCTTGGTCGAGGAATATATCGAGGGCCGTGAACTCTACGTCGGCGTGATCGGCAACGAACGCCTCACGCGGCTGCCGGTGTGGGAGATGCAGTTCGGCTCGCTTCCGGAATCGCTCCCGGCAATCGCCACCCGCAAGGTGAAATGGGACCGCGCCTACCAGAAGAAATACGGCATAACCACGCGCGAGGCCAGCGATCTGCCGCCGCTGGTGCTGGCGCGCATCGACCGGCTGGCGCGGCGCATCTATCGCGCGCTGCACCTCTCGGGCTATGCGCGCATTGATTTTCGGTTGCGCGCGGACGGCACGCTCTATGTCCTGGAAGCCAACCCGAACCCCAACATCGAGCGCGAGGAAGATTTTGCAGCCGCGGCCAAGGCCGCGGGTGTAGGCTACGCCAAGCTTCTTGATCGCATCATGCGCCTGGGGCAGGCTTACCGCGCCGCCTGGCGCACCGACTACGGCTGAAGGTTCCCCGGCACATGAGCGCAACACGATTCAAGCGGGCGCTGGGCGCATGGCTGACCGGCGGCGCCCTGCTGCTGTCCGCCTGCAGCAGCCAGAACGATCTGCGCAAGGCCGAACTGGCTACGCTCGCCGGGCAGTTGCCGGGCGTATACCGCAATCCCGAGCAGGAGCTGATGATACTGCGGGTGGCCGCGCCGCTGGTCGGCGACCAGGTATTCTACGTGCGCGAAACCATGGCCGACGATGTGCGCCGCGTGATCAGCGAGCGCATCTGGAGCCTGGACGTCGCTGCCGACGGCCGCCTGGCCGGCGCCGTCTATGCGCTGGACGAACCCGAGCGCTGGCATATCGGCGCCGAAAGCCCGGAGCTGTTCCGCTCGCTCCTGTTGCGCGATTTGCGTACGCTCCCCGGCTGCGGACTGCGGTGGGAACCGGTCGCGCGCGGTTTTATCGGCACCGGCACCGGCAGCGGCGGGAATTGCCCGCACAGCTGGCGCCTCGAGGGTGATGAGCTGGAGTTCAGCGACCAGGCGGCGGCAACCGCCGCGACTGGCGCCGGGCGCTTCCACTTTTCGCGCCTTGGCGGTGGCGCGCCGTGATGATCGATCCGGGCGAGACTTCCGCCGTGCAGGGTGTCGGCGAGGTCATCCGGCTCGCGGTGGCGCCGGTGTTCCTGCTCTCGGGCGTCGGCATCATGCTGACGGTGTTCACCAACCGCCTGGCGCGCGCCGTCGATCGGGCGCGGGCCATCGAGCGCAGCGCCGCGAACGTGCCCGAGGCCGATCAGGCGCGTGAAATTCACGAACCGCTGGCGACGCTGGCGCGCCGCGGGCGCCTGCTGAACCTCGCGATCACGCTGTGCACCATCTGTGCGCTGCTGGTGGCGGTCGTGGTGGTGGTGCTGTTCCTCGGCGAGTCGTTCCACATCCGCATCAGCTACGCGATCGATGCCCTGTTCATCGGCGCGATGCTGAGTTTCATCGGCGCGATACTCTGCTTCCTGCGCGAAGTGTTCATTGCCACCGCAGCGCTCCGCATCGGCCTGGGGCGGCCGCTCTAGAGTCCGACCGCTTCGGTATCGGCAGTCCACGGTTCGGCCGCCGCAGCCGCCGCGGCCGTCAACCATTCCTGCAAGTGTGCATCGACCAGCACCGTTGCCATGTATTGCCGCGTAGCCGGCGACACCTCTGCCCCGTAAGTGCGCAGGCGCAGCACCACCGGTGCATACATGGCGTCGGCCATCGTGTATTCACCGAACAGCCACGGGCCCGCGGCTGCCCTCCGCTCGCGGCAATCGCGCCAGAGGTGCTCGACGCGGGCGATGTCGCGCCGCAGTTCGCTCGTGAGCGGCGTCTGCCGTCCCGTGGCGCGCGCATTCATCGGCCGATGATCAGGGTGAGCTTGGGCATCACGTCACAAACCTAGCAGGAATTGCCTGAGAACTGTGACCGATCTAACCAGCAGGGCCGGGTCGGTCGTGCTCCACTCGGGACAGGTTGCGGGTGGTCCACGAGGTGCGAGCATGCAACGCGAAGGCGAAGGCGAAGGCGAAGGTGGCGGTGTGGTGGCGGTGGCCAGCCTGACGGAGTATTTCCGTGATGCCCTGCACGGGGCGCTGGCGCACCAGCATATCGCCGTCGAGGACCAGACCGAACACTACGTCGTCAACATGCTGACCCTGTTCGCGCGCGCCGAGCATCTCTACGAAGGCGTGCCCAGTGGACCGAAGCTGCCGCCACTGGTCAACCTGTTCGCCACGGCCGTGGAGGCCACGACTCCCGCAGAGCGGGAGCGCGCCCTGCAACGCCTCGGCGACGTCTCGCTGTTCATCGCCGGATTCTTCGCGCATGGCTTCGCGCGCCGCCTGGTCGACATCGACTATCACATCGCGATGGGCGGGCGTGCCTACGGGACGCTGGCCGAGGCCCTGGCGCGCGGGCGCCGTCGTGTGCTGGCCCAGGTCTACGCTGAACTGGCGGCCAAATTCCAGCCGCTGGTCGACGCGCTCGGCGAGATCAGCGATGTCGCGCGCACCTACACCCAGAGTGATGTGCTGCGCCTCTACGAGATCTGGCTACGCACCGGGAGCGTGCGCGCCCGCGGGCTGCTCTCGCAGCTGGGGGTCGCGGCCGCGCCGGTGGCCCTGAACTCGCACTGACCAGCCGTGGTCCTGCGCCAGCTCCAGAGCCTGCTCGAGCGCATCTACGATGTGCCGCTGGCACACGACGTGGCGCAGTTTCTCCTGACCGATCGCAGTGAGCTGCCGACGGAATTCAGGGCGTCGCCGACCGATGAGCAACTGCTGGTGGCCGACGATGGCGCCGAAGTGGCGCTCGGCCTGTTCCTGGATCCCGCCGTGCTCGCGCGCCTGGACGCCGCGAATCCGCTCGATGCCCTTAACGGGGCCAACCTCGCCGACTACTGGACCGCGCTCGAGGGTGTGAGTCACTTCGTCTACCTGGCCTGGAACGCCGGCCACGATCGCCCCGTGGGCCTGCTGGAGCTGGAGCTCCAGGCCGAAGTGGACAAGTACGTGTCCACGGTGCAGCTGCTGCGCGCACAGGACCCGACGCGCTTTCCGGTCGAACTGCACCGCGTGCTGTTCGAGCGCTCCCGCATCAGCCTTGAACTGACGGGTGAGCGTACCGGCCTGTACCGCCGCGCCAACCAGTATGCGGCGCGATTCTGTGCTCACCTGGGACAATTGCTCGAGCCCGCAAGTGCGCGGGCGCAGGCGCTGGCCGCGACGGAACTGCGGCGTTTTTACCGGCTGACGAGTGCCATGAAAATGCGGCACATCGAGTGCCTGGCCTAGGGTTTCTTCAGCTGCGAGACCTGGCGCTTGACGCGGATCCACTCGGAAAGGCGGCGCAGATCGGCCTGCCGCTGCCCGACGCCCGCCTGGCGGACGTTCGGAAAAGTGTCGTAGGGGTTGTAGCCGCCGCCGACTTTCGCTGGCACAGCCTGCTCCTCGAGCATCAGCTCGAAGCTGCCGGTGCTGGCGGTGGAATCGTGATGCCTCATGGCAGTCCTCTGCTGAATCCCTGGTCGCTCAATCGTCCGACGCCAGCCTTGCCTGCGCGCGCAGCAGGCCCAGCGCCGTCTTGCCGTCGTTGAGTTCTCCGCTCAACGTCCGCTGGCAGGCCTCGCTGAAGGGGACCCAATGGATCTCAATGAGCTCGGCAGCCTCGTGTGCCATATTGGCGGGGCGCAGGTTCCGGGCCATGAACAGCTTCACAGTTTCGGTAAAAACTCCGGGTGAGCTGACATAATCACCGAGCGAAACCCAGTCCGCGGCGGCGACGCCGGCCTCTTCACTCAATTCCCGTCGCGCGGTATCCAGCGCCGGCTCATCGGGCTCGAGCTTGCCGGCCGGCAGTTCCCAGATCCAACCGCCGATGGCGTGCCGGAATTGTCGTAGCAGGCAGACGCGCTGCTGGTCATCGATGGCGACCACAGCGGCGCCCCCGGGGTGATGGATGATCTCGAGATCGGCGACGTGCCCGTTGGGCAGCCGCACGGTCTCGACATTGACCTTGATGACGCGGCCGCTGAACACGGTCCGCAGTTTTTCGATCGCCTCAGCTGCCGTGGACTTCATCGACATCGGTCTGACCCGAGAGCCGCCGCCGTACGAAGGACCAGCACATGCCGACGCCGAGGATCAGCCCCATGGCGATCACCGCGATCCACGCCAGGGTCGAGCCACCGGCCAGATGCAGCCAGCCGTTCTGCACCGCGAACCAGACCAGCGCGGCGATCAGCGCGAGCAGCAGCGTGACGCCGAACAATCCCAGCGAGCGCAGCGTCGCCGTCACATAGACCACCCAGCCGATCAGCAGCAGCAGGCCGACCACGACCTGCGCCGCCGTGACATGCGGGAAGCCGCTGGCCAGCCAATAGCAATAGGAGTGCCCGCTGGGATTGAAAGTCAGGAGCACCAGGGCCAGTGCCGATGCTATGCGCGCCAATACCCCGGTAGCGTCCATTGAATTGCTTTCCATGCGTGCATGGTTCACCAAAACAGCCCCGTCCGGCAAGCGCCCGCAGATTCTGCCGTTCTGGGGTGTGGCCCCAATTGACCGGGCCTTATATATTGACGCAATGGCCGCCGTTGACCCTCTCGCTTCCCTGAATACCCCGCAGCGCCGGGCCGTGACCTTCGGCCAGCCGCTCCCCGATGGCAAAGGGGTGCGCGCCGGGCCGCTGCTGGTGGTGGCGGGCGCCGGTACCGGCAAGACCAACACGATCGCCCACCGCGTCGCCTGGCTGGCCATGCACGGTGTCGACCCGGCCCGTATCCTGTTGCTCACCTTTACCCGTCGCGCCGCGACCGAGATGCGCCGGCGCTCGCACGATATCCTGCGCCAGGCGCTCGATGACACGCTCGGCAACAAGGCCCAGGCGATGCTGCAGCGCCTGGCCTGGGCCGGCACCTTTCATTCGATCGGCAACCGCCTGCTGCGCCACTACGGGCGGCACCTGAACCTCGAGCCGGGCTTCACGGTCATCGACCGCGGTGATTCCGCCGATCTGTTCGACAGCCTGCGCCAGGAGCTCGGGTACACCGAGCAATACCAGCGCTTCCCGCGCAAGGATACGTGTCTGGCGATCTACTCCTGGCGCATCAACACGCAGAAGAGCCTGCACGAAACGCTCGAGCAGCAGTTTGGCTGGTGCCTGGGCTGGGAGCAGGACCTGGCGAAACTGTGCCGCGCCTACGTCGAGCGCAAGCAGCGCTATGGCCTGCTCGACTACGACGACCTGCTGATCTACTGGCACGCGATGATGAACGAGCCGAAGCTGGCGCAGCAGGTGGGCGCGAATTTCGACCATGTGCTGGTGGATGAATACCAGGATACCAACCGGCTGCAGGGCGAGATCCTGCGTGGGCTCCGGCCCGATGGCGTGGGCATCACCGTGGTCGGCGACGACGCGCAGTCGATCTACTCGTTCCGCGGCGCGGCGGTCGAGAACATTCTCACCTTTCCGGACCAGTACACGCCGCGCGCCGAGATCATCACGCTGGCGCAGAACTACCGCGCCACGCAACCGCTCCTCGATGTCGCCAACGCGCTGATGAGCGACGCACCGCGCCAGCACCGCAAGCACCTGCTCGCGGTGCGCGGCCAGCAGGGCGGCCGGCCGCAATACGTCACCACCGACGAACTGCAGTCGCAGGCGGAATTTGTCTGCGGCCAGATCCTCAAGCGCCGTGAGGCGAACGTTTTGCTGCGCAGGCAGGCCGTGCTGTTCCGCAACGCCAGCGCCAGCGACGTGCTCGAGGTCGAGCTGCTGCGCCGCAAAATCCCGTTCGTAAAATACGGCGGCCTGAAATTTCTCGAGGCCGCGCACGTCAAGGACATGCTGGCCGTGCTGCGCTGGGCCGACAACCCGCGCAATACCATGGCGGCCTTCCGCGTGTTGCAACTGCTCCCTGGCATGGGCCCGGCCAACGCGCAGCGTATCGTCGCCGAGGTCGAGCAGCGCGGCGGCAATTTCGCCGTGCTCGACGAAGTGCGCAAGCCGGCGGCGGCTCTGCAGGACTTGCCCAAGCTGGCGAAACTGCTGACGGCGCTGGCCGAGCCGCAGAAGCCCTGGCCCGGCCAGGTGGGGTTGGTGCGTGCCTGGTACCAGCCGCACCTCGAGCGCATCCACGAACAATCGCACACCCGCATCGGCGACCTGGATCAGCTCGAGCAGCTCTCCGGCCAGTTTCCCTCGCGCGAACGTTTCATCACCGAACTGGCGCTCGATCCGCCGAACGCTGCCGGCGACCTGTCGGGCTCACCGCACCACGATGAAGACTACCTGATTCTCTCGACGGTGCACTCGGCCAAGGGCATGGAGTGGGACACCGTCTACGTGCTCAACGTGGTTGACGGCAGTTTTCCCTCGGAATTCTCCACCGGCCGCACCGAGCTGGTCGACGAGGAGCGCCGGCTGCTGTACGTGGCCATGACCCGCGCCCGCAACGAGCTCTATCTGTGCGTGCCGCTGAAATTTCCGCTGACGCAACAGCCGCGCACCGGCGACGCGCATGTGTACGGCGCCCGCAGTCGCTTCGCGACCGACAAGGTGCTCAAGAGCTGTGAACAGAGCGCGTTCCAGGGCTCACACGCGGGCGACACCGGTCTGCACGAGGCCAAGGCCGAAAAGATCGACGTCGCCGCGCGGCTCAAGGATATGTGGTAGCGGCCAGGATCTCGCAGAACTTCTGCAGGTCGATGTTGCCGCCGGAAACGATGGCGACGATCGGGCCCTGACCCGCCTGGCCGGTCAATGCCGCCGCCACCCCCAGCGCGCCCGCACCCTCGGCGATGACGCGGGATTTTTCCGCCAGCAATCGCATCGCCTGCCGCGTCTGCTCGAGCGTCACCACGATGGTGCCGTCCAGGACCGGGGCCATGCGCTGCCACATGCGCGGGAACACGCTCTTGCCGCCGGCGCCGTCGACGAATGAGGCCTGCCATTCCGGAAACGGTTGCGCCACGCCCGCCGCGAATGAGCGTGCGGCCGGCGCGGCGGTTTCCGGCTCGGCGCCCCAGACTTTGATTTCGGGCTTCAAGGCCTTGAGCGCGCTGCCCACGCCGGTGATGAGTCCGCCGCCGCCGATGCCGCCGATGACCGCGATCGTGTCGGGTGCATCCTCGAGTATCTCCAGGCCCATGGTGCCGTGGCCGGCAATGAAATTGTGGTCATCGAAAGGGTGCACGAAAGTGCCCTCGACCCCGGGATACGCGCGATCGTCCATGGCCTGCCAGGCGACCGCATAAGGGACCAGGACCAGTCGGGCGCCGAGCGCCTGCATGCGTTGGAGCTTCGAGGCGGGGGCGGTCTCGATCGTGACCACGGTGCAGGGCACGCCCGCCTGCCGCGCGGCGTAGGCAACGCCCTGGCCGGCATTGCCGGCGCTGATGGTCCACACGCCGCGCGCGCGCTCGGCTGCGGACAACATCGCCAGCGCGTTGGCGGCGCCACGCAATTTATAGGCGTTGATGGGCTGCAGGTTCTCCAGCTTCAGTCGGACGTCCGGGTAGCCCGCGCCGAGCTCGAGACGTACCAGCGGCGTGCGCATGATGGTGCCGGCTATGCGCTGCCGCGCGGCGCGGATCTCGGCGAGTTCGATCGGGCGCACGGTTTCGAGGCTGGCGGGCATGATCTATAATATCGCCGGGCATACACCAAGCGAGGGGAACGTGAAATGAGCCACTTCAGGATTGCAGCCATGGTCGCGGCGGGCCTGGCCATGCTGGCCGGCTGCGCGAAGACCGGGGCGCCGGTCGACACGGCGGCCGACGAGGCCACGATTCGTGCGAACACGGTCGCCTGGGTCGAAGCCTACAACGCCGGCGACCTCGACAAGATCGTCGCAATGTATACGAACGACGCGATTCTGATGCCGCCGGATGCTCCTGCCGCGACAGGTCATGAGGCGATGAAGCAGTTCCTGGCCGCCGACATCGCCGCGTCGAAGGCGGCGGGCGTTGGCTTTGCACTCGATACCGAAGCAAGCGGCGTCTCGGGCGATCTGGGCTGGCACTCGGGCACGTACCACGTGAAGGACGCGGCCGGTGCCACCGTCGTCACCGGCAAGTACGTCGAGGTCTGGCACAAGGCCGACGGCAAGTGGCTCATGATCCGGGACATCTACAACAACGACGCTGCGGCTGCCGCTGCTGCGCCTGTGGCCGCCAGGAAGAAGTAGTCAGGGTTCCAGGTAGGCGTAGCCGTCGAGCTCCTGCTCGTAGAAGCGCTTGAGCGCCTGGCCCTCGGCCACGCTCATGCGCCCCTCGCGCACCGCGCGCTCGCAATCGCGCGCCAGCGCCGGGGCGAGCTCGGCGACGTCGTACTCCATGTATTCGAGTACCTTGTTGGCGGTGTCGCCCTTGACCACTTCCTCGATCCACCAGCCGCCTTCCTCGTGCAGCTTGATGTGTACGACGTGCGTGTCGCCGAACAGATTGTGCAGATCACCAAGGGTTTCCTGATAAGCACCGACCAGGAAGGCGGCGAGGTAGTAATCCTCGCCCGGCTTCAGCTCGTGGAGTTCGAGCGTGCGCTTGGTCTCGCGGCGGCTCACAAAGCGGTTGATGCGACCGTCCGAGTCGCAGGTGATGTCGGCGAGCACGCCGTTGCGCACCGGCCGCTCGCCGAGGCGGTGGATCGGCATGATCGGGAACAGCTGGTCGATGGCCCAACTGTCCGGGAGTGACTGGAACAGCGAAAAGTTGCAGAAATAGATGTCGGACAGCACGTCCTCGAGATCTGCAAGTTCCTCGGGTATCTGGTCGAGTTTGCGGCACAGATCGCGGATGCGGCCGCAGGCGGCCCAATAGAGGCGTTCGACCAGGCCGCGCTGTTCGAGCGACAGCAGGCCAAGATTGAACATCTGCAGGGCTTCGTCGCGCGCGGTCTGCGCGTCGTGGTAGCACTCGACCAGGCGCCGCTCGCTGATGGTGCGCAGCGCGTCGTACAGGTCGCGGATCGGCTGCGGCACGCCCTTGCCTTGCGGCTTGGACTCATCGGGGCCGATGACGAAGCGATCGAGCCGTGAGCTGCCGAGCGTGTTGAAGATCAGTACGCTGTGGTGCGCGGCGATGGCGCGGCCCGATTCGCTGATGATCATCGGGTGCTCGACGCCGCGCGCGTTGCAGACGCTGGCGACGCGGTAGACGACGTCGTTGGCGTACTCGTCGAGCGTGTAGTTCATCGACGAGGCATAGTTGGTGTTGGTGCCGTCGTAGTCGATACCGAGTCCGCCGCCGACGTCGATGTACTCGAGGCCCGCGCCGGCCAGCTTGAGCTCGGCGTAGACGTGCGCCAGCTCGTTGATGGCATCCTTGACGCGGCGGATGTCCTGCAGCTGGCTGCCCGGATGGCAGTGCACCAGCTTGAGGCAGTCGGTCATGTCGTGCGCGCGGAGCGTGGCGAGCAGCTCAATGATCTCGGTGACGAACAGGCCGAACTTGGATTTCTCGCCGGCCGAATCGCGCCAGCGCCCGGAGCCCTCGCTGGCGAGCTTGACGCGCACGCCGATGCGCGGGCGCACGTTGTAGGCCTTCGCATGCCGCAGGATCAGCTCGAGTTCATCGAAGTTTTCCACCACCGGAATGATGGTGCGGCCGAGCTTGGTGGCGAGGATCACCGCCTCGATGTAGCTCGAATCCTTGAAGCCGTTGCAGATGATCAGCCGGTCGCTCGCTGATTCGGTCACCGCCATGACCGCCAGCAGTTCGGGCTTCGAACCGACTTCCAGGCCGAAGCCGAACTCGCGCCCGTAACGGTAGACCTCGTCGACCACCAGGCGCTGCTGGTTGACCTTGATGGGAAACACCGCCGCGTAGCGATTGCGGTACTCACTCTCGGCAATGGCGCGCGCGAAGGCGTCGTTCAGGTGGCGCAGCCGGTGCGCGAGGATGTCGGAGAAGCGCACCACCACCGGGGCGGCAAGGTCGCGCGCCTGCAGGCCCTGCACGACCTCGAGCAGGTCGATCTCGTGCGCCGTGGTGCCGTCGGGGCGCACCACGAGGTTGCCGGCTTCGTTGATCGAGAAATAGCCCGAACCCCAGGCGGGAACACTGTAGAGCTCGAGCGCGTCCGCCACGCTCCAGCCGCCGTTGCTGCGGCGCGCGGCCTTACTTTCCTGTCCCATCCGCTGCCCGCCCTCTTGCCCGTGCCGATCAGGCGCGCACCATAACAAAAGGCGGCCGCAAATTCTCAGGCGGCGCGCGCCGGAGTACTTCCCACCCGGTGGCAAGGGATTACAATCCGCCGCCTATGGCAATTGATCTCTACTGGGGGAGCGGCAGCGCCTATTGCTGGCGCGTGCTGCTGGCGCTCGAGCACAAGGGCCTCGAATACCGCAGTCACCTGCTCAAGTTCGACCAGCAGGAGCACCAGGCGCCGCAGATGCTGGCGATGAACCCGCGCGGCCAGCTGCCGGTGCTGCGCGACGGCGACTACGTGGTGTTCGAGTCGGTCGGTATCCTCTACTACCTCGATCGCAAGTATCCCGAGCCGGCGATCTTCGGCCGCAGCCCGGAGGAGGGTGGCGTCATCATGCGTGTGATCTGCGAGTACCAGGCCTACGCCGAGCCCAGCTTGATGCAGATCGTCCGCCCGCTTCTATACGGCCGCGAACCGGCCTCGGGTGTAGCGACCACGGAGGCCATGGCGGCGGCCATGCAGCGCGTGGCCAGCGAGGCGCGCACCATCGAGCGGCGGCTCGCCCAGTCCGACTGGGTGGTAGGCGAGAAGTTCTCGGCCACCGACATGGTCATTTACCCCGATATCCGGCTGCTGCTGCGGGCGCTGGCGACGCCTGCCGCCCGGGAGCTGGCGGCGCGCTTCCTGCCGCTCGAAGTCAACTACCCGGCCCTCGGCCGCTGGCTGGACCGCGTCGCGGCGATCGTCCCCAGCACCGCGCAAGAGCCCTGAACCTGACGCCAGCCGCCGGGTTGGCAATCTCCATCGCCACGCGAACTACGCGCACCACGGGAAGCATCATGACTGAGCAGCTGCATTTCAGCGATTTTCCGGGCCGCATTATTTTCGTGGGCTTCGGGGCCATCGGCCAGGGCGTCCTGCCGCTGATCCTGCGTCACATCGGCTGCCCGGCCTCGCGCCTCACCATCGTCACCGCCGAGGAGCAGGGGCAGGAAGAAGCCGCAGGCTACGGCGTCAAGTTCATCAAGGAGCGCCTGACACGCGAAAACCTGCGCCGCACGCTTGATCCGCTGGTCGGTCGCGGTGATTTCATCCTGAACCTGTCCGTGGACGTCTCGAGCCTGGCGTTAGTGCGTTTCGCCTGGGAAAAGGGCGCGATGTATCTGGACACCTGCATCGAGCCCTGGCCGGG
>JAYUZI010000140.1:0-4706 GCA_043751915.1 Gammaproteobacteria bacterium
TGCCGATGACCTGCTCAGCACGCTGTGCGTGGCGACCACGGCCCCCGTGGTCGTGGCGCCGGCGATGAACCAGCAAATGTGGGCTCATGCCGCGACCCAGGCCAATGTCGCCACGCTCGCCCAGCGCGGCGTGCGCCTGCTGGGCCCCGCGGTCGGTGAGCAGGCCTGTGGTGAGCACGGACCCGGGCGCATGCTCGAACCCACCGAGATTGCTGATCTGGTGGAACCGCTGCTCATCGGCCCCGGGCCGTTCAGCGGCAAACGCGTCGTGGTCACCGCGGGCCCGACGCGTGAATGTCTCGATCCGGTGCGCTTCGTCAGCAATCGGAGCTCGGGCAAGATGGGTTACGCCGTGGCGCAGGCGATGCGCGCGGCGGGCGCCGAGGTGGTGCTGGTCAGCGGTCCGGTCTCGCTCCCGGTGCCAGCGGGCGTGCGCTGCGTGTGCGTCCAAAGCGCGGCGCAGATGCACGCTGCCGTGCAAAAGGAATTGCCGGGCACGCACGTGCTGGTCGCCACAGCCGCGGTGGCCGACTACCGTCCGGTGACGGTGGCGGAGCGCAAGATCAAAAAGTCCGCCGAGCAGCTTACGCTCGAGATGACGCGTACCACAGATATCCTCGCCACGGTGGCGGCCGGCGCCAACCGGCCGTTCGTGGTCGGCTTCGCGGCCGAGACCGATTCGGTCGAACAGCACGCGCGCGAGAAGCTGCTGCGCAAGAACCTCGACATGATCGCCGCCAACGAAGTCGGCACCACCAAGGCATTTGACTGTGAGGACAATGCGCTGCTGGTTTTGTGGCGCGGCGGCGGGCGCGCCGAGCTGGCCCGCGCACCCAAGCGCGAACTGGCCACCGCGCTGGTGGCGCTGATCGCCGCGCAGTGCAACGCGCCGGGCCGCATCGACGTCCTTAGTAGGAACAGGCCCTAGATCTTGGCCGACAAAGCACGCCGCCCGCTGCAGGTGCGGATACTCGACGCGCGGATCGGCGCCGAGTTTCCGCTGCCCACCTATGCGACCGCGGGCTCAGCCGGCCTCGATCTGCGCGCCTGCATCGCCGGGCCCCTGTTGCTCGAACCCGGACGCGCCGAGCTGATTTCGACCGGGCTGTCGATTCACGTCGACGATCCGGGTCTCGCAGCCGTGATCCTGCCGCGCTCGGGGCTGGGCCACAAGCATGGCCTGGTGCTGGGAAATCTGGTCGGGCTGATCGATTCCGACTACCAGGGACCGCTGCTGGTTTCCTGCTGGAATCGCGGTTCGGCCTCGTACACCGTGCAGCCGGGTGAGCGCATCGCGCAGCTGGTGATCGTGCCGGTGGTGCAAGTCGAGCTGCAGGTCGTGGAGAACTTTAGCGCCAGCGAGCGCGGCAGCGGCGGCTTCGGCCACACGGGCCGCGCCTGAGCATTAGCCCTGCGTGGGACTAGCGGTCAACTCGCGGTAGCGCGCGATGTCGGCTTCGAACTGCGCCCGCACCGCCATCAGTTCCTGTTTGCGACGATCCATCGAGTGGTGCTGCGCGTGCACTTCGTTCGAGGTGCGCACCAGTTGCTCGGCCAGATCGTCCGGCATGCGCCGCGCATCGGGCCTGGTATTGTAGGGTTTGAACAGCAGCGCCCGCTGCTGCAGCGTCTTGAGGCGTGCATCGAGCGATTCGATGTAGGCAACCGCCGCCTTGATCTGGCCGTCGAGCTGGTCGAGCCGCTCATCGCGCAGCCGCTCGATGTCCCGGGTCGATGTGTATGTGGTCAGCAGGAAGCGATCGTGCTGGGCACGGTCGAGGACCGCCTGGTCGCGCTTGCGCTGCTCCGCGAGTTGTTGCGCGTTCTTCTCCGCGTCGACGCGCTGGATCTCGACGCCCTGGTTGTTCAGCAGCCGCCGTTCCGATTGCGCGTATTCCGGTGGCACGGCGTCGCCATAGTGACGCTCACCGTTCTTGTCGACCCAGCTGTAGTTCTGGTGTTGCGACGGATCGGCTGCAATGGCCGGCGTCGCCAGCGTGATCACTGCCGCTGCGGCGACGCCTGCCAGGACCCGGATTATGTCAGCCACTGAATAGCCTCGCTGCGCCGGGCCGTTGCCCTGAGCGCCAATTGTCCACGAAGCACCGGCAAGGGCAAGTGCAAGGCTCCTTAATCGGCAATTCCGTACTGGGCTCGGTAGGCCCGGAGCGCAGCCAGCTGCGCGGGTTCGAAGCCGCGCACACCCTGGCCTGCCAGCGCCTCGATCAGGCCGCTGAGGGAAAGAATGCTCACGCACCTGAGCCCGTACTGGGACTCGACTTCCTGCACCGCCGATCGGTCGCCCTGGCCGCGCTCCTGGCGATCGAGCGCCAGCGCCACGCCGACCGGCTCCGCGCCACAGGCACGGATGAGGTCGATGGATTCGCGGATCGCGGTGCCCGCCGTGATGACATCATCGACGATGACCACGCGTCCCTTGAGCGGGCTGCCGACGCTCAGCCCGGCTTCACCGTGTGACTTGGCTTCCTTGCGGTTGAACGCCCAGGGCAGGTTGCGCCGCTCATGTTCAGAAAATGCGATCGCACAGGCGCTTACCAGTGGTATGCCCTTGTAGGCCGGGCCGAACAGCATGTCGAAAGCCAGGCCGGAGCGGGCGAGGGCGGCGGCGTAGCAGCGGCCAAGCCGCGCGAGCGCCGCGCCGTCATTGAACAGCCCGGCGTTGAAGAAGTAGGGGCTGACGCGCCCGGACTTGAGCGTGAACTCCCCGAACCGCAAGGCCTGGTGCTCGAGGGCCAGCGCCAGGAAATCCTGCTGGTAATCGTGCATGCGCGGCAGGCTATCATGTCCACATGCGGGTCATCACGCTCAACGTCAACGGCATCCGCTCGGCCGCCAGCAAGGGCCTGTTTCCCTGGCTGGCGCAGCAGGGGGCGGACGTGATCTGCCTGCAGGAAGTGCGCGCGCGCGAGGATCAGTTCGCGGGCCATGACATTTCCCTGCCCGGCTACCACGCGGCCTACTATCCGGCCGAGCGGCCCGGGTACGCCGGCGTCGCCTTGTACTCGCGCACCGCGCCCGAGCGACTGGTGCGCGGCTTCGGCGTCGCCGAGTTCGACAACGAAGGGCGTTACCTCGAAGCGCAGTTTCCCGGCCTTTCGGTGATCTCGCTATACCTGCCTTCTGGCTCGTCGGGACCAGAGCGCCAGGATTCGAAGGATCGTTTCCTGAAGGCATTTCTTCCACACCTGCGTGCTCTCAAGCGCCGGCGCCGCCACTGCCTCCTGTGCGGCGACTGGAACGTCGCGCACCGGCCGATCGACCTGAAGAACTGGAAAGCCAACCAGAAGAACTCGGGGTTCCTGCCGCACGAGCGCGCCTGGCTCGATGAATTGTTCGACGAGCTCGGATACATCGACGCCTTCCGGCAGGTCAACACTGAGCCCGACCAGTACACCTGGTGGTCGAACCGCGGCCAGGCCTGGGCGAAGAACGTCGGCTGGCGCATTGACTACCAGGTTGCGAGCCCGGGGCTCGCCGGTGCCGCGCGCGCCGCGCATATCCACAAGGCCACGCGGTTTTCAGACCACGCGCCGCTCATCATGGACTACGAACTTTGAGCACGGCCGCGGGCACCAGCGAGGATGCTGCCACGACCGGCTGGCGCGGTGCGCTCCGGGTCTATTCCCAGCCGCGCATGCTGTCGATGCTGCTGCTGGGCTTTTCGGCAGGACTCCCGTTCTATCTGGTGTTCCAGTCGTTGTCGGCGTGGCTCCGGCAGGCGCACGTCGAGCGTTCCACCATCGGCATGCTCGCCTGGGTCGGCACGGTCTATTCGCTGAAATTCCTGTGGGCGCCGATTGTCGATCGGGTCTCGCTCCCATTGTTGACGCGCGTGCTGGGGCGCCGGCGCAGCTGGATGCTGCTGGCGCAGGCCGGCATCGCGCTCGGTCTGGTCAATCTATCGTTCAGTGATCCAGCGGCCGGCCTCACGCAGCTGGCGCTGTGGGCGCTGTTCGTGGCCTTCTGCGCCGCCACCCAGGACATCGCCATCGACGCCTGGCGCATCGAGTCGGCCGCGGTGACGCAGCAGGGCGCAATGGCGGCGGCGTACCAGATCGGCTATCGCTGTGCGCTGATCACGGCCAGCGCCGGCGCCTTCACGATCGCCGGACATTTCGGCTGGCGCGCGAGCTATACGACCATGGCGGCGCTGGTGTCGGTGGGTGTCATCACGACGTTGCTGTCGGCCGAGCCGGGCGTCGCGTTGCGCGACGCGGCCTACGCGCGCGAGCAGCGGGTGGTGGACTGGTTGGCGACCCGCGCCCATTGGCCACCGGCACTACAGCGCGCCGGCGCCTGGTTCGTCGGCGCCGTGGTGTGTCCGCTGCTCGACTTCTTCGGTCGTTACGGCGCCGCGCTCGCCCTGCTCACGCTGCTGTTCATGGGCACCTACCGGCTCACCGAATTCACGATGGGCTCGATGGCGAATTCCTTCTACATCGATCGCGGCTATACGCTTACGCAGATTGCCGCGGTGGTCAAGCTCTACGGCCTGGCCATGTCGCTGGTCGGTGTCGTCATAGCAGGCTTCGTGATCGCGCGGCTGGGGCTGCTGCGCTCGCTGATCATCGGCAGCGTGATGATCGTGCTCTCGAACCTGGGTTTTTCGCTGCTGGCGCGCGCCGCGACGCCTTCGCTCCTTGATCTGGGACTGGTCAACGCCTTCGATAATCTCGCCCAGGCGA
>JAYUZI010000141.1:0-3982 GCA_043751915.1 Gammaproteobacteria bacterium
GATGCCGGCGGCGATGCGATACCAGGCGAAGGCCGTGAAGCGATGGGTCTGCACATAACGCAGCAGCCATTTGACCGCGATGAACGCCACAATCGCGGAAACCAGAAACGCCACGGCGAATGCCGGCCAGTCTTCCGGCGCCGCGGCCGGTGCGCCGCCCCGGAGCTTCAGGAATTCATAGCCGGTCGCCGCGAACATGGTCGGTATCCCCACCAGGAACGCGAACTGCGTGGCGGCGGGGCGCGAAGTGAGGCCCGCCAGCATGGCGGCGAAGATCGTCGCAGCGGAGCGCGAGGTACCCGGGAACACTGCCGCCAGGATCTGGCAGCTCCCCACCCAGAAAGCCACCTGCCAGGTGACCTCGGATATGACCGCGCGGTCTGCCACGACCCGTTCAATCAGCAGCATCAACACGCCGCCGATGATCAGGGCTCCGGCCACCGGCGCGACCATCTGCGGCAGTTCGACGCCCAGCTTCTTTGCAACCAGCCCGCCCACCGCGGTGATCGACAAGGCAAGTGCCAGCTTCGCCAGGTAGTCGCGGTTTTCGCGCACTCCGAGTCCCAGCAGCAGTTGCTGCAGCCGCGGCCTGAAGACCGCCAGCGATGCGAGTATGGCGCCCGCCTGGATGGCCACGTTGAAGAATTCCGAACGCGCGCCGAGCCAGTGCTCGGCGATCAGCAGATGGCCAGTGCTGGAGACGGGCAGGAATTCAGTGAGCCCTTCGATGATGCCGAGCAGTGCGGCGTGGAACAGATCGGTCACCGTGGATCCTCAAATGACGCCAGGCAGCGGGCATCTTAGCGCACCCGGCGGCGCTTGCAATAGACTAGTGTGAAGACTAGTCTATTTACGAGGTGCAATCGCCATGAAAACCGAAGTCGGAGCCTACGAGGCCAAAACGAAACTCCCCGAGCTCCTGCGCCAGGTGCGGGCCGGTAAGCAATTCACCATCACGAATCGGGGCAAGGCCATCGCTGATTTGGTACCGAGCCAGGTTGATCGACCCAAAAACGCAGCAGCTGCGATTGATCGGTTCCTGGTTTTCAAAAAGGCGCACCCGGTTCGAGCGAAAGTCGATATCAAGGCGCTGATTGCAGAAGGCCGCGAATGAGGTGTGTGCTGGATGCCTCCGTCACGCTCACCTGGCTCCTGAAGGATGCCGGGGTGCGGTCGGAAGCTTACGCCTTCGATGTCCTGAAGCAGATTCGCGCGCCGGGTACGGAGGTTCACGTGCCCGCCACTTGGGGACTCGAGATTGCCAATGTGATCGCTCGCTCGGAAGCCAAGGGCACCGTGACGGCAGCGCAGAGCGAGGGGTTCCTCGAAATGCTAGGTGCCGCACCGATTCAGATCGATGCGGCGACTGCGGCTCATGCCTTGTACGAGACGTTGCAGCTGGCCCGTCGTTACCGGCTCTCCTCTTATGACGCGTCCTATCTGGAGCTGGCGCTGCGCGCCGGGCTCCCGCTGGCCACGCTCGATGCGGCGCTACGAAAGGCGGCGACCAAGGCCGGTGTCAAACTCCTCAAGGCCGCGTGAGCAGTAAACCGGCGCCACGACTCCCAGAAGTGGCTCCGCTATTCAAGCCAGTACTCGCGAGCGTGATAAGTGGAGCTCTGCGGGCTTCAATAGTCCAGAGCGCTCGCTTGAGTCGAGTCGGACTCGTGTCACGCCTGGCCCAGATCCCGCGTTGCGAAGCCGTCGAACCGTGCGCCCTGGCGGCCATAGACCGGCGCCGCCGCGCCGCCGCGGAGCGTGGCGAGGAGCTGCTGCACCTGACCCAGCTTGAGCGAAACCACCGCGCCGTTACGGTCATTCATTTCTTGGCAGCGGCGGGCGATCTTCAGATTGTCCTGCCAGCGCTCCCGGAGCGACCGGCCTGGATCGCACCAGGTCAGCAGCTTTTCAAAGCCCTCGCGTCCAGCGCCAAAGGACAGCATGCGGCAAGCTGCGGTGCGTTCGGCGTCGAGCCGTGTGAGCAGGTCGACGCAGCGGTGACGCGAGCCGCCGATATTCTCGATAGCGGTGGGGTCATCACCGCGCACCACACCGGCCTCGCGCTGCAGGAGCAGTTCGAGTTCCGCCAGCAGTTGCGCTTCGTCGCGCAGCACGCGATCGATGTGCTGCCGGATGTCGGCAGGCTGAATGCTCATGCCCTGATCTTCAGGATCACTCGCGCCGACCGGCCGCGGCCAGGTCGCGTTCGAGCTGCAGCAGGCGGTCGGCGATCTTGCGCGGGTCGGCGGCGTACTGTCCCTGCTCGATGGCCTGGCTGAGCGCGGCGACGCGCCCGGCATCGATCTCCGGCATGCCGGCCATGGCTTCCTGGAGCGCGGCCAGACGGCGCGCCGTATCCGTGATGCTCACGCTGTCCGCGTGTGCGGTGACAGGCGCGGCGGTCGTGGCACCGACGGGCGCAGTGGGGCGCAGCCGCTCGACGGTACGGCTGGTACCGGTGTCGACGGCGCTGGCGTCACCTCGCTCAATTCGGTTGGACATGAAACATCTCCTGCTGTCAGGGCCCTATAACGGCACTCTTGAGTGGGACTTTAGGCCGGTACTTGTCATAAGGTTACTTCTGCGAGCTGTGCGCTGCGTACGGTAGCCTCGACGATGCGCTGCGAGCTGCGGTTCTGGACGTGAATCCGTTCATCCGGCCGGCCGTCGCTCATGGCGATTACCGTGACCCGGACGTCCATGCCGCTGGTGTGCGCCACCAGGGTGAGTTCCTGGCCACGGCGCACCACTGGCGCGGTCGTCACCGCGTCGGCGTTCAGCGCTTCACCCATCGCGACCGGACGGCGCAGTCGCTGGCCGACCAGTTGCGCCGGATCGCTCAGATAGTGACTCGACAATCCAGGGAGCCGGCGCGTCACGACCGTGAAAGCAGTGGCCTCGGGCACCGCACCGCCGGGTAGGGCACGCTGCGCCACCAGCACCGGTATTTCGCAGCTGACGGCCACGCCCATATATATGGACCACCTGTTATCCGCATCGCAGCGGACGCCGACGGTGTTACGGTCGCGCAACTGTCCATCACCGGCAATGAAGGCCTGGAGCGGTGCGGCGCAATGCGCCAGCCGCAGGCGCGGGTCAAGTGTATCGGCGTTGATGGTCAGGCCGGTGGCCGCTGTTCCCGCCGCTGCGCGCACGGCTTGCTCGGCAGCCGCACCAATTGTGGCCGGAGTGGTGAAGCCGGCGTCGGTGGCATGGAGCGGGCGTAGCAGGAGCATGGCGACGGCGGTGGCGCCGAAGCGGTAAAAGGCACGCTGATTCATCTCGATCGCCTCGTCTGGCTGGCAATGCCTGGAATCGGAGCAAGCCTCGTGCCAGCGGAAGCGTCGGAAAACTGCCGCTCAAGAATCTTCGTTCGCTGCCGTTCAAGGTGATGGCGGCCGCAAGAGTCGCAGTCCGGCCGTCTATTGCCGGCAGGCGGCACGATCTTGCCGCTCAAGGTGGCCACCGGTGCCGCCAATCGCGAACTGCATCACGCTGCGCCGCGCCCGGCGCGCGCTTGCACACACATGGCACAGGGTTTGCTCCGTCACAGCCGACTTGTTCGGAATTGCGGAGATCCCATGGCCAGCAGCATCGACAATTTTCTCGGCATCCACGCCCAGGCGCTCGGCATCGAATCGCGGCGTGCGCAACTGCTCGCCGCCAACCTTGCCAATGCCGATACCCCGAATTTCAAGGCCCGCGATCTCGATTTCAAGGCAGCACTGGCCCGGGCCGGTGCGCCGGCGACCGGAACGCTGCCACTTACAGTGACGCAGGCTACGCACCGCAGCACCGTCGGCGCGGGCGCCGACCATGATCCCGCGCTCCTCTATCGGGTGCCGCTGGCGCCATCGCTTGACGGCAATACCGTGGACACGCAGCTCGAACAGGCCTCGTTCGCGGAAAATGCAGTGCGCTACCAGGCCACGTTGACACTCCTCAATGCGCGCTTGCGCGGCCTCATGACCGCGATCACCGG
>JAYUZI010000142.1:0-4509 GCA_043751915.1 Gammaproteobacteria bacterium
CGGTCCGGCTGGGGCAAGGCATTGTGTTCGGTGGCGGCGACCTCGACATGCGCGTAGCTCACGGCAGCCGCAGCCAGATAGGGCGCGAGACCGCGACGCACCTGCGCGCACAGCTGTTTGTCGCGTGCGCATGCGGCGGAGAGCGCCTCGAGCACCGTGGCGACCCGCACCGGGCGAGTCATCACCGGCATCCCTGCGAGCACCAGGACGCGCTCGACGCGCGACTCCAGTTCGGGCGCAAGGTCGAGCGGCAGATAGGCACTCACACCGGCCGTGGCGCGGCCGGAAGGCGCCAGGACCAGCAGCACCAGCGGCAGGACGCGCAGCGCCGAACGAACACCCGCAACGCAGACAGAAGAGTTCATGCGTTCATGATATCGCACCAGCCTGGGGCGCGGACCGGGCTGCTACAATCCCACCGGCCATGCTCAAGATCTGTTATGCGGAGGAACGGGACAAGGATTTCATTCGCTGGACCGGGCATCTCCTGCGCAGTTTCCTGGCCGACGAGCGCGTGGGTATCGTGCGCCAGCAGGACCAGCCGGATCTCATGCTGGCCAGCATCTGGCGCCGGCACAAATTTCCGCAAGGCCTGCCGGTCGCGCTCGTGACAAACGAAAACTGGCAGGTGTACCCGCCGCATTTTGCCTTGCGCCGCTACCAGGCGGTGATCGGCGTCAGCCCGCCGCCACCGTACCTGTGGGGCGATGGCCCGCCCGGGCCCCTGCCCTTCATCCAATATCCGTACGAAGCCGTGCATTTCGACACGCCGATCGAGACACTGTTCGAGCTCCGGCAGGAGCGGTTGCGGATTGCGAAGGGCCGCTTCTGCTGTTTCGTCGTTTCCAATACCGTGGGCAAGCTCGCGCAGCAACGCCAGGACGTGTTCCGTGAGATCAATGCCTTTAAGCCCGTCGATTCTGCCGGAGCCTTCCTCAACAACACCGGCTACCGCGCCCCGCGCGGCGAGGAATTCCTCGACTGGATCGCGCAATACCAATTCATGATCTGCCTCGAGAACAGCAAGACGCCCGCGTACGTGACCGAAAAAGCGCTGCAGGCCTCGCTGGCCGGCACCATTCCGATCTACGATGGCGGCGGGTTCGAGTTCTTCAACAGCAACGCCATTGTCGATGCCTCGGCGCCGCACTTTCTGGCCGAGCTGGCGCGGCTGGACAGCGATCCACGTGAATACGAACGGCGGCAGCGCCTGGAGCTCTACAAGACGCGGCCTTCCCTGCGAAACTTCGAGGCCGGGTTTGCGAGGCTCCTGCTGTCATGAGTTCGATCCTGTTTTTTGATCCAGTCTGCCGGCAACCCTACGACACGCAAACGCTGCAGGAGCAGGCGACGGGCGGAACCGAGGCGAGCGTCACGCGCATCGCCGACGCGCTCGGCGCCTGCGTCTCGCAGCACAATCGGACCAAAGCCCACGGCGCATACCGTCCGCCCGGCCGCATCGAAGGCATCGAGCACGTCGTCGTGATCCGCGAGTCGCGCGCCATGCCCGCGCTCCGGGAACTCTATCCGCGCGCCCGCTTTTATCTTTGGGTGCATGACCAGATTAATCCTGGCTCGAAGCGCGCGCGCCGGCTCGGCACGACTGCGGCGTTGCTGCGTGAGCTGGGGGTGACTGTCATCTGCGTGTCGGACACCCACAGGCGCAACGTCGAGGCCACGCTGCGCAGCATCGGCGTCGCTGATCGCGTCACGGCGCTCACCATCTACAATCCGGTGGACGACCACCTGGCACCCGATGGCCGGTCAGTGGACGCGAACAAGCTCGTATTCTTCTCCTCGCCCAACAAGGGCCTGGCCTACGCGCTCGATGTGTTTCGCGCCTTGCGCCGGCGCATGCCGGAGCTGACGCTTACGGTCGGCAACCCGGCCTACAAGGCCGGCCGTGTTGTCGACAGCGGGGGCGTGCACTACCTGGGACCGCAGCCGCAGGCGCGCATCCATGAGAAGGTGCGCAGCGCGCTGTGCACTTTCGCACCCAACTTCGTGCTGCCCGAGACCTTCGGCCTGGTGTTCGCAGAATCGAAGGCGCTGGGTACGCCGGTGCTCACGCACGCTTGCGGCGCGGCGGCCGAAGTGGTCGGCGATACGCGCCAGGTGCTGCCGGTGCGGCCCGCCTACCGCGCCTACGAGACCGCCGTCCGCGGCCTGCCGTCAAGCTGGCGCCGCGGCCCGGCGATGTTGGCCGATCGATTCGGGCTCTTCGATGCCTACATTGAACGCATCGCGGACTGGCGTGCCGGCGGCCGGCCCCGCGTCGGGCCCGACCCCCGCTTCGCGCTCACGGTGGTCGCGGCACAGTGGCGCAAGCTGCTGCAGAGCCGATAAGCGGATACAGTGCACGCCTCGTGACAGCCAGCGTCTCCATAGTCATTCCCACTTTCAACCGGGCGGCGCTGGTCGCGCGGGCCATCGACAGCGCGCTGGCGCAGACCGTTCCGGTCGAGGTGATCGTCTGCGATCATGGCAGTACTGACCATACGCCTACGATCGCCGCCAGCTATGGCACCCGAATCCGCTATGTTCGCAGGGAAATAGACCAGGGACCTATAGTCTGCTGGCGGGATGGCGTGGAGCGCGCCAGCGGTGAATTCGTCCACTTCACTTTCGATGACGATTGGATCGAGCCGACTTTTATCGCCAGTACGTTGCCATTGCTGCGCCCCGACACGGCCTTCGTGTACACGCGAACCCGCATCCACGAACCAGGCAATGCCGCCACCAAGGTGCTGCTGCGGCACCCTCCCGGCACGCAGCCAGTGTCGCAGCTGGTGCAATTCCTCATGCGCGAGAAACTGCCGATCAGCCCGGGCTGTGCGCTGTTTCGTCGGCAGGACGTCCTGAAGAACCTGCTGGCCGAGGTGCCCGGTGCTACCGGGATCTATGGCAGGAACTCCGGTGTCGGCGAGGACCTGCTGCTGTTCCTGCTGGCAACGCTCAACTACCCGCGCTATGCGCACGTGCCGCGGGCGCTGTCCCACTTCCTGGCCCACCCCTCAAGTATCACGATCAACGCCGGGAACAGCGGCAGGATGAGCGAGCTGGTTGCCGCCTACGAGGTGGCGAAGAAATACTACCTGCGGCAGCGCGGCGCCCTGCCCATGGACCGGGGCTACTCCGGGTGGCTGGCTAAATCGCGCTGGAAGCTGGTTGGGCGCTGCAGAGGCTAGCTAGCCGCGCGGCGACACCGGCGCTGCATTTCCCGTGAGCTCCGCATCGATCATGCCGCGCACCACCTGCGGCATGGTCCACTGCGGCCGCCAGCCCAGCGCCGCGGCCGCCTTGCCCGCGTCACCGCAGCTGTAGGCAATATCGGCCGGCCGG
The DNA here is from genome assembly GCA_043751915.1 of Gammaproteobacteria bacterium. Taxonomy (GTDB): domain Bacteria; phylum Pseudomonadota; class Gammaproteobacteria; order Steroidobacterales; family Steroidobacteraceae; genus FEN-1191. Next base: position 3,343 of record JAYUZI010000142.1, read on the forward strand.
AGAAGCCCGGGCGAACTGTCGGTGTGATCGCGCCAGTCGAGCCCGAGATGCGCGAAGGCGGCATCGGCAAACTGCGCCAGCGAATGCGCCTGGCCCGTGGCGATCACATAGTCGTCGGCCTGTCCCTGCTGCAGCATGAGCCACATCGCCTCGACGTATTCGGGCGCCCAGCCCCAGTCGCGGTGAATCTCCAGGTTGCCGAGCGTGAGCCGTTCGCGGCTGCCGCGCGCGATGGCGCAGGCGGCGGCGACGATCTTGCGCGTCACGAAGCGCCGCGAGCGGAGCGGTGATTCGTGGTTGAAGAGGATGCCGGTGCTGGCGTGCAGCCCGTAGGCTTCGCGGTAGTTGGCCACCAGCCAGTGCGCGGTGGCCTTGGCGACCGCGTAGGGGCTGCGCGGGCGGAACGGGGTGTCTTCGCTCGCGCAAGCACGCCCGGTATCGCCGTAGCATTCGCCCGAGCCCGCGCTGTAGAGCCGGATCGGCTTGCCGAGGAACCGCATCGCTTCGAGCAGGTTGAGCGTACCCATCGAGACGCTCTCGAGCGTCTCCACGGGCTGCTCGAACGACAGCCCCACCGAACTCTGGCCGGCCAGGTTGTAGATTTCATCGGGCTCGACCCGCGAGAGCACCTGCAGCACGCTGCGGAAATCATTGCTCGCCATCGAATTGGTCACTACGCGGTCGGCGATCCCAAGCTGCGTGAGGTTGCCGAAGTTGCGCACCTCGGCATCGCGCGAAGTGCCGTAAACCCCGTAGCCGCGCTCGAGCAGAAATTGAGCAAGATAGGCGCCGTCCTGACCCGACACACCACAGATGAGGGCGCGCATGGCCCGCTTACCCGCGCCGCCAGATGGTGCGGCCGCCGCTCTGGTCCTCGAGCTGGACGCCGGCGGCGGCGAGTTCGCTGCGGATGCGGTCTGCGGCTGCGAAGTCGCGCGCGGCGCGCGCGGCGAGGCGCGCGGCAATCTGCTGTTCGATCTCGGCCTCCGCCAGCTGCGGCGTGGTGCCGGGCTGTTCGTCGAATGCGCCGGCCTGAAGCCTGAACCACGCTTCCGGATCGACCTGCAGCACACCCAGTACGCCGCCGAGACGGCGCAGTTCAGCCGCCAGGCCCGCGGCCAGGGCAGCATGCCCGGCGGCGCGCGCGGAGTTGATCTCGCGTGCCAG
>JAYUZI010000143.1:0-5033 GCA_043751915.1 Gammaproteobacteria bacterium
GTCCAGGCTACCGGTGGCACCGCCGTGCGGCTGCTGCCCGAGACGCTGGCGGCCCTGCAGCAGTACCGCTGGCCGGGTAACGTGCGCGAGCTGGCGAACCTGCTCGAGCGGCTTGCCATCCAGTGCGCGGGCGAGCCGGCGGCCGTTGCCGATTTGCCCGCCCGTTACCAGCCTGCCGGTTGGGTTGCGCCCGCCGAGCCGCTAATCCGCGAATCACTCGACCCGCTCGTCGAACTCAAATTGCTGGAGGGCAGTCCGGTCGCCGCCGCCGCCGCCGCCGCCGTCGTCGTCGACGTAGCGCCGTCCGCCGATGTGGCGGTCGAGTTGCCGCCCGGCGGCATCGACCTGCGCGCCTATCTTGAAAATCTCGAGCGGCGCCTGATCACCCAGGCGCTCGCCAGCGCGGGCGGCACCGTGGCGCACGCGGCGCGCCTGCTGGGTCTGCGGCGCACCACGCTGGTGGAAAAGCTCCGTAAGTATGACTTGACGGGCGCCGACCTGTCCGCGACGGGAACTTGACGGCCAACTCTCGCCTGCCGGGCGGCAAGGCCCTGCCGCTGAGACGCCCTTCACACTAATCAGCCCGGCACGCAAATTGCTCTTTCCTCCGCAGGACTGATCAACAACGCGACCGAGGCATCGATGCAGACCCAGACACAGACGCCAATCGGCACGGCCAGCGACGCGGTTCGTTGCAGCGACGCCGCAGACCCGGTTGCCTGCGATGCGGCCTCGGTGCAACTGCTTGGCCTGGCACGCCGTGTCGCACAGAGCGAATGCACGGTGCTCATTACCGGCGAATCCGGCACCGGCAAGGAAGTCATCGCGCGCTACATGCACCGTCATTCCCTGCGCCGCACGGGTGATTTCGTCGCCGTCAACTGTGCGGCTATACCCGAACACATGCTCGAGGCGATTCTGTTCGGCTGGGAGCGCGGCGCGTTCACTGGGGCGCACGCGGCACACGCCGGCAAGTTCGAGCAGGCGCAGGGCGGCACGCTGCTGCTCGACGAAGTCTCGGAGATGCCGCTGGCCCTGCAGGCGAAGCTCCTGCGCGTGCTGCAGGAGCACGAAGTCGAGCGCCTCGGCGCGCGGCTGCCGCTGGCCCTCGACGTGCGGGTGCTGGCAACCACCAACCGCCGGCTGCGCGAGGACGTCGCCGCTGGTCGTTTTCGCGAGGACCTGTATTACCGTCTCAATGTTTTCCCGCTCGCACTGACGCCGCTCCGTGGACGGCGCGACGACGTGCTGCCGCTGGCGATGCGCCTGCTCGCCAGCCACTGCCGGCCCGGTGAACGGATACCTGCGCTGGCGGCGGACGCCGGCCAGCGCTTGCTTACGCATGAGTGGCCAGGGAACGTCCGCGAACTCGACAACGTCATGCAGCGCGCGCTGGTGCTGTGCGAGGGCGCGCTGATTGAACCCGAACACATTTCCTTCGAGCAGCTCGGCGCCGCCGAACCAATCGGCAGTCCCGCACCGGCTGTCGGGTTGGCGACTCCGCCAGGTGCGCCGCGGACGCCCGCGCACGCCGCCACGGCCAACCTCGCCGGAGCGCTGGCCGCCACGGAATATGAATTGATCCTCGAGGCCCTGCGGCGCGACAGCGGCAGCCGCGAACGCATGGCCGAGCGCCTCGGCATCAGCCCGCGCACGCTCCGCTACAAGCTGGCGCGCATGCGCGCCGCAGGCGTCAATCTCCCGGCCGTCTGGAGCGCAGCATGAGCCAGATGCAGATCGATCAGGTGCTGTCGCAGATCCGGAGTTTCTCGGCGCACGGCTCGACCATGGTCCGGCCGCTGGCGCCCACGGCCCCGGCCGGATCTGGCGGCGTAGCCGGTATAGGCGGCGCCGATCCTTCGGCCTTTGGCAAGATACTCAAGCAAGGGATCGACGCGGTCAACAGCAGCCAGCAGTCGGCCGCCACGCTCGCCGATGCCTACGAGCGCGGCGCCAGCGGCGTCGACCTCGCCCAGGTGATGCTCGAAACCCAGAAAGCGTCGGTGTCATTTCGCGCGCTGACCGAAGTCCGTAACCGCCTGGTGAACGTGTACCAGGAAATCATGAACATGCCGATCTAGGTGGATTGCTCCCATGGCCAATGAATCGTCCGTCGTTGTCTCGCGCGCCGCGGCCTTCAACCCGCGCCCCCTGTTGCTGCTGATCGGCATCGCCGGCGCGGTCGCCGCGGGCGTGGCGGTCATGCTGTGGTGGCAGGGGCCGAACTGGAGCCTGCTGTACGGCAACCTGGATACCAACGACGCCGGCCAGGTGGTGCAGGCGCTGCAGACCGCGGGCATCAAGTACAAGCTCAGCGATGATACCGGTGCGGTCATGGTGAGCGCCGACCAAGTGCACGCCGCGCGACTCAAGCTCGCGGCGCAGGGACTGCCCGAGGGCAGCAGCAGCGGGCTCGATCTCATCAACAAGGATTCCGGCATCGGCGTCAGCCAGTTCATGGAGAACGCCCGTTACCAGTACGCGCTCGAGACCGAACTGGCGCGCACCATATCGAGCCTGCGCAGCGTTGCTGCGGCGCGCATTCACCTGGCGATCACGCAGCAATCGGCATTCGTGCGCGACCGGCACCCGGTGAGCGCCTCGGTGTTCTTGCAGCTGCGGCCCGGCGGCCGGCTGGAGGCCGAGCAGGTGCAGGCCATCATTCATCTTGTGGCCTCGAGCATTCCCGATCTTGCTGCCGAACAGGTGACGGTCGTCGACCAGCAGGGGCGCCTGCTCTCATCGCCGGGGTCAGCGCAATCTGCATTGCAGACCGAACAGTTTGCCGCCGCCCAGCGCATTGAAGACAGCTACGTGCAGCGCATCGAGCAGCTGCTGGTGCCGCTGGTGGGCGCCGGCAAGGTGCGCGCCCAGGTTACCGTCGATCTTGAGACCAATGAAAACGAAGAAAGTCACGAGGAATACAAGCCCGACAGCGCGGTAGTACGCAGCGAGCAGACCTCCGAACAGACCGGGGCCGGCGCTGCCGGCGCCGGCGGTGTGCCCGGCGCCCTGACCAACCAGCCGCCGGCCGGGGGCACGGTCGCTGCCGCCACGCCCGCCAGTGCGCTGAGCGGCAACGCCAATGCACCGCCCGGCACCACCACGGGAGCGCCGGCCGCCGCCGTGGCCGTCGCCGCTGCCGCCGTGGCCAGCGACCCGGTCAACAAGCAGGCGACGCGCAACTTCGAGATCAACCGTACGCTGAGTTACACGCGGCAGCCGGGCGGGCGCATCAAGCGCGTGACCGTGGCAGTGCTGCTCGACAACGTCGCCAAGGTCAGTGCCGACGGCAAGCCGAGCGCGCAGGCCTTGACTGCGGCACAGCTCGACAACATTACCAAGCTGGTCAAGAGCACCGTGGGTTTCGATGAAACGCGTGGTGACAATGTCAGCGTCGTCAACGAAGCTTTTCACACGGACAGCTCCGAACTCAAGCCCGAGTCCGTGCCACTGTGGCAGCGACCGATGGTGCAGGATGTCACGCGCCTGGCGCTGGGCGCCTTGCTGCTGCTGGCCATCGCCCTGGGCGTGCTACGCCCCATGATCCGCAATCTCACCGCGCAGACGATGACGCCGGCCCTGGCCGGCGCAACCGGCAGGCCCGCGCAAGCCGAGTCCGGATCGGCAGCCAGCGGCGGCGCGCCCACGCTCGCCTACGAACAACAGGTGGTGCAGGCGAAGACGCTTGTAACCCAGGATCCCAAGCGCGTCGCACAGGTCGTCAAGACCTGGGTAGGTGAGTGATGGCTGAAGCAGGCATGAACCGGCCCGGTGTCGAGCAGGCGGCGATCCTGCTGCTCACGCTCGGTGAACAGGACGCGGCCCAGGTGCTCCGGCACCTCGGCGCCAAGGACGTGCAACGCGTCGGTCAGGCGATGGCGCAGCTGAGCGGCGTGTCCCGCGAGGAAGTTTCAGTGGTGCTGGGCCGATTTGCCTCACGCGTGGAACAGCAGACCTCGGTCGGCGTCAACTCGGACGAATACGTGCGCAAGGTGATGAACGAAGCGCTCGGTACCGAACGTGCCGGAGGTGTGATCGATCGCATATTGCGCGGCCGCAGCAGCCGTGGGCTTGAGGCCGTCAAGTGGATGGAGCCAAAGGCCGTGGCGGGCATGCTGCGCGCTGAGCACCCGCAGATCATCGCCATCGTGCTCTCCTACCTGGATGCCGAGCAGGCCGCCCAAGTGCTGGGCGCGCTGCCGCAGGCCATCCAGGCCGACGTGATCGTGCGCATTGCCTCGCTCGACGGTGTGCAGCCCGCGGCTCTCGAGGAGCTCGACGAGGCACTCGAGAAGCAATTTACCGGGAAGTCGCTGAGCAAGGCCTCGGGTTTCGGCGGGCCGAAGGCGGCCGCGGAAATCCTCAACCTGGTTGGCGTCGCGCCCGAGGGACGTATCATTGAGGAGATCACCAAGAGCGATGCCGAGCTCAGCCAGAAACTGCAGGACCTGATGTTCGTGTTCGACGACCTGATCAGCATCGACGATCGTGGCATGCAGGAACTGCTGCGCGAAATCCCCGGCGACAAGCTGATCATCGCCTTGAAGGCCACCACCGAGGAGATGAAGGACAAGTTCTTCAAGAACATGTCCGAGCGCGCCTCGCAGATGCTCAAGGACGATCTCGAGGCCAAGGGCCCCGTGAAACTCAGCGAGGTCGAGGCCGCGCAGAAGGAAATCCTGCTGACCGCGCGTCGCATGGCCGACGAAGGCAAGGTGCAGCTCGGCGGCAAGAGCGGAGAGGAATATGTCTGAGGCCGGCGCTGCCAGCGTACTGGCCTGGATCGTGCCGCAGGTCGACGGGCCCGTGGTCGGCCAGCGCCGCGTTAGCGATCTCAACCTGCTGGAGCGCGAGGCCTGGGAGCAGGGTTTCACGGCCGGACGCGCCGCCGGACGTGCGGCCGCGCTCAGCGAACAACAAGGCTTCACCGACGAATTGCGCGCGCGCGTGGCGCGGCTCGATGGCGTGCTGAGCCTGCAGGCCCGGCCGCTCGCCAACCTGGATGCCAGCGTACTGCAGCAGCTGGCGAC
>JAYUZI010000144.1:0-3641 GCA_043751915.1 Gammaproteobacteria bacterium
TTCCGGCCGGCAGTCCGGATAGCCCGAGTAATCGACCGCGTTGACGCCGATCACCAGGTGCCGCGCATCCAGCACTTCGGCAAAGGCCAGGGCGAGGGAGAGCAGCACGGTATTGCGGGCCGGCACGTAGGTGACGGGAATGCCACTGGTTGCCTGTTCCGGCACAGCGATCGCCGTGTCGGTCAGGGCCGAACCGCCGAGCGTGCCGAGATCGACGTGCATAACGCGGTGCTCGCGCGCGCCAAGCGCACCGGCCACGCGCCCCGCGGCCTCGAGTTCACTGTGGTGGCGCTGCCCGTAGGCAACCGACAGCGCATGGCAGTCGTAACCGCGCTCACTCGCCCACGCCAGCGCGGTGGCCGAGTCCAGGCCGCCCGACAGCAGTACGACGGCGCGCTCAGCGGACTGCGGCTCAGCGGCCACGCTCTTCACCCCACAACAGCTTGTGCAACTGCACCTGGAACCGCACCGGCAAACGGTCGGCGAGTATCCATTCCGCCAGGTCGCGTGGCTCCACCTGGCCGTAGCTCGGCGAGAACAACACACCGCACCGTCGGTCGAGCGCCTGCTCGCGCAGCAGCTCACGACTCCACTCATAGTCAGCGCGCGAAGTAATGACGAACTTGATCTGGTCGATCGAGTTCAGCGTCTGCAACTGCGGGTAGAGGTTTCGCGGCTCTTCACCCGAACCCGGGGTCTTGATGTCGACCACGCGGCTGACGCGCGGATCGACCGCCGCGACGCTCAGCGCACCGCTGGTCTCGAGCGAGACGCGAAAGCCGCGCTCGCACAGTTCGCGCAGGAGCGTCACGCAGTTCGACTGCGCCAACGGTTCGCCGCCGGTCACGCAGACATCATGCGTGTCGAACTGCGCCACGCGCGCGAGGATTTCCGGCAGGGTTTGCCATTCGCCGCCGTGAAAAGCGTACGCCGTGTCGCAGTAATGACAACGCAGCGGGCAGCCCGTGAGGCGCACGAATACGGTCGGCATCCCGGCGAACTGCGCCTCGCCCTGGAGCGAATGAAAGATCTCGGTGATTTTGAGCCGCGCAGCGGAGCTCAATGGCCCTCCGGCGGGAGTTTTTGCAGCCGCTCCTGTGCGAGGCGCATCGCATCGCTCCCCGGGAAGCGCTCGACGACCTGCTTGAGCGTGGCGCGGGCTTCCGTCAGGTGCTGCTGTTCGAACTGGGTAAACCCGAGCTTCAGCAGCGCGTCCGGGGCCTTGCGCGAGGCGGGCCAGCGCTCACCGATGGCGCGAAACGCCGCAGCCGCATGCTGGTAGTCGCGCGTGACGTAATAGGCCTCGCCGATCCAGTACTGCGCGTTGTCGAGCAGCGTACTCGACGGGTAGCGTTCCATCAGATTCTGGAAGGCGAGGATCGCATCCCCGTAGCTGCCGCCCTTGAGTTTCTCGAACGCGCCGTTGTACGCCGCCTGGTCTTCCCCCACCGCGCCGCCCGCCGGAGCCGCGACGACCGCGCCGGCCGGCTCCGCCGCGCCCGGCGCTGCCCTCTGGCCACTTTCCAGCACAGCGATACGCTTGTCGAGATCCGCATACAGGTCGCGCTGCGTCTTGCGCGTGGTTTCGCCACCCTTCTCCAGCAGTTCCACACTGCCACGCTGCGCGCGCAGCTGCGCCTCGAGCGCGTCGACACGCCGCGACATGTCGACCAGGCTCTGATTGCTGACCACCCGCTCCACGCTGCCGAGCCGCGCGTCGATATCGTTGAGCTTGATCTGCACCGGGTCGTCGGCCGGATTGGTGGCACAGGCCGACAGCAGCAGCGCGATGGTCGCGGTGAAGTACAGGGCTCTCATGGCAACGCCTAGTTCAGGTAGACGATTTCGACGCGCCGGTTCTTTGCCCAGTCCGCTTCGGTCTGGCCGGCTGCCGCCGGACGCTCTTCGCCATAACTGACGGTCGCCGCCTGCGCTTCGCCGACGCCCTGCAGAAGCAGGGTCCGGCGCACCGCCTGCGCCCGGCGTTCGGCCAGGCCGATGTTGTATTCGGGCGAGCCACGCTCGTCCGTGTGTCCCTCGAGCCGGACACGGATACTGGCATTGGCGGAAACGGCACGCGCGTGGGCGGCGATGACCGCGACAAATTCCGGGCGGATCTCCGCACTGTCGAAATCAAAATACACCAGGCGACCGACACCGGCGGGAGCCGAAGCGCCGTTGCCCCCGGTATCACCGACGGTGCCCGCATTCGCCGCGCTCATGCCGGCGTCCGCGGCGCCGTTTGCCTGCACGGCGTTGCCCTCGACGGCCGTAGCCGCAGTGACGGGGGACTTCACGGCGCTCTTGCCCCCGCAGCCAGCCACCATCAGCACTGCCGCGCCGGTCAGGACGATGAAGAGTTTTCTGTACATGTCCGCATACTCCAGTAGTTATTCAGGGACCGGTAAACGGCCCCCAGACCGGCTCGCGCACGTCGCCGCGGTCGGATTTCAGCCGCTGCGATACCTGACCGTCGATGGCCACGGTCTCCAGCGTACCCCGGCTGCCCACGCGGCCAGCATAGATAATGCCCATGCCGTTGGGCGCAAAGCTCGGCGACTCGTCGAGACTGCCGCGCGTCAGCACCTGCACGGTGCCGCTCGCCAGATCCTGCACGGCGATACGATAGTCGGAACCTTCGCGCGAGACCAGCGCCAGCGAGCGGCCGTCGGGCGAGGGCCGCGGCCGCGCGTTGTAGGGCGAGTCAAAAGTGATCCGTTGCACGCGCTGGTGGACGGCCACGTCAGTACGGTAAATCTGCGGTCCGCCCGATCGGTCGGAGGTAAAATACAAATTGCCACCATCGACGCTCCACGCCGGCTCGGTGTCGATCGCCGGATCGTCGGTGATGCGCGTCAACGCCTGCGTTGCCAGTTCCAGCACGTAGATGTCAAGGTTGCCGCCCGAGCCCGAGAGCGTCAGCGCGAGGCGCCGCCCGTCGGGCGACCACGCCGGCGCACCATTGACGCCGACGCGCGCCGAGACCCGCTGGCGCTCACCGGTCCGCAGCTGCTGCACCACGATCGATGACACCCGGTTTTCGAACGACACGTACGCCAGCCACTGGCCGTCGGCGGACCAGGCGGGCGACATGATGGGCTGGTGGGAATCGAGCACCACCTGGGCGTTTTCGCCGTCCGAGTCGGCAACGATCAACTGGAAGTGTTGCACCGGTGGTACGCCGTCGACCGCGACGTAGGCGATCTGCGTGGCGAAAGCGCCGCGCGTGCCCATGATCTTCTGATAAACGAAGTCGCTGAGCTGATGCGCCGCGGCGCGCGGATTGGCCGGATTTGCGAGCACACGCGTGCTGCCGAGCGGTTGCCCGGTGAGCGTATTCACCAGGTCGCACTCGATGCTGAGCCGCGCGTCAGCCATGGCGCTCACGGTGCCGACCAGCACATAGTCTTCACCGTCAGCGCGCCAGTCGGCAGTCACCACCTCGGCAGCCCGGCGCGGGAGCGTGTGCATCGCGCGCCGCGCCATGGTGCGGAAGCGCCCGCTGCCATCCAGGTCATGCTGCACAACAGCGGCAAAATCGAAGGCGCTCGCACCAGGGCCGGTCACCACCAGCGGCACAATCGCGATCGGGATCGGATCAGTCACACCCTTGGTAATGTCGATCTGCAGCTCGGCGTGGG
>JAYUZI010000145.1:0-2840 GCA_043751915.1 Gammaproteobacteria bacterium
CGGGCGCGCGAGATGCGCGAGCTGCGAGCGCGAGCGGCACACGCATGGGAGCGTTGCTGACCGATTTTCCAAAGCGAATATCGTGGAGCGACGAAAATCGGTCAGCGACGCTAGACGTGCGTGAGCCGATCGTGCCCGTCTCGGGGATCTAGCGAATGCCTGGCACCAAAGAAATCCGCACAAAAATTGCGAGCGTGAAGAGCACGCAGAAGATCACCAAGGCCATGGAAATGGTCGCGGCGAGCAAGATGCGCCGTGCGCAGGACCGCATGAAGCTGGCGCGGCCGTACGCGGCGAAGATGCGCTCCGTGATCGGCAACCTCACGGAAGCCAACCCGGATTACCGGCATTCGTTCCTGATCGAGCGCGAGCCGAAGTCAGTCGGCATCGTGATCATCTCGACCGACCGCGGGCTGTGCGGTGGCCTCAACACGAACCTGTTCAAGGCCGTCATCTACCTGATGCGCGAGTGGCAGGAGAGGGGCGCTGCGATCAACCTGTGCATCCTGGGCAGCAAGGGCCTGGCTTTCTTCCGGCGCCTGGGGCTCCCGATCCTCGGGAGCGTGACGGGGCTGGGCGACCGACCGCACGTCAGGGACCTGATCGGCTCGGTCAAAGTCATGCTCGACGCGTATCGTGAGGGCAAGATCGACCGGCTGTTCCTGGTGAACGCGCAGTTCGTCAATACGATGACGCAAAAGCCCCAGGTACAGCAGCTCCTGCCGGCGGGCTCAATCAAGGACAGCGGGCTCCCTGAGCACTGGGACTACATCTACGAGCCCGAGGCGATGAATATCCTCGACGGGCTGCTGATGCGCTACATCGAGTCACAGGTGTATCAGGGTTCGGTAGAGAATGTCGCCTGCGAGATGGCGGCGCGCATGGTGGCGATGAAGAGCGCGTCGGATAACGCCGGCACGCTGATCGGGGATTTGCAGCTGGTCTACAACAAGGCACGGCAGGCGGCAATCACCAAGGAGCTGGCGGAGATCGTCGGCGGCGCGGCGGCGGTTTAGGTTTAAAGGAATTATTGAACATGGCAACGGGCAAGATTACTCAGATCATCGGCGCGGTCATCGACGTGGAGTTCCCGCGCGAATCTGTGCCGCGCGTGTACGAGGCGCTGCGGCTCGCCGACGTCGACCTGACGCTGGAAGTGCAGCAGCAGCTCGGTGACGGCGTGGTGCGTACCATCGCGATGGGCGCATCGGAAGGCCTGAAGCGCGGACTCGCCGTGAATTCCACCGGCGAGCCGATCATGGTGCCGGTGGGCATGGGCACGCTCGGTCGCATCATGGACGTGCTTGGCGTCCCGCAGGACAATCGCGGCCCGGTGCAAACCAAGGACAGGCTGCCGATTCACCGTCCGGCTCCGGCCTACGACGAGCAGGCGGCCAGCCAGGACCTGCTGGTCACGGGCATCAAGGTAATCGACCTGTTGGTGCCGTTTGCCAAGGGCGGCAAGGTCGGCCTGTTTGGCGGCGCCGGCGTTGGCAAGACCGTCAACATGCTCGAGCTGATCAACAACATCGCCAAGCAGTATTCAGGCCTTTCGGTGTTCGCCGGCGTCGGCGAGCGCACCCGCGAGGGCAACGACTTCTATCACGAGATGATCGAGTCGGGCGTCATCGACAAGGACAACCTGCACAATTCCAAAGTCGCGATGGTCTACGGCCAGATGAACGAGCCGCCGGGCAACCGCCTGCGCGTCGCGCTCACCGGCCTCACCATGGCCGAGTTCTTCCGCGACGAAAAGCAGGCCAGCGGCCGCGGGCGCGACGTGCTGTTCTTCGTCGACAACATCTACCGCTATACGCTGGCCGGCACGGAAGTGTCGGCGCTGCTCGGGCGCATGCCCTCGGCGGTCGGCTACCAGCCGACGCTGGCCGAGGAAATGGGCGTGCTGCAGGAGCGCATCACTTCGACCAAGACCGGTTCGATCACCTCGATCCAGGCGGTGTACGTGCCCGCCGACGACCTGACCGACCCGTCACCGGCGACCACGTTTGCGCACCTCGACGCGACCGTGGTGCTCTCGCGCCAGATCGCGGCGCTCGGTATCTACCCGGCGGTCGATCCGCTCGATTCCACCAGCCGTCAGCTCGATCCGCTGGTCGTTGGCGAGGAACACTACAACACCGCGCGCGGCGTACAGGCCGTGCTGCAGCGCTACAAGGAACTGCAGGACATCATCGCGATCCTCGGCATGGACGAGCTGTCGGCAGAGGACAAGCTCACCGTGTTTCGCGCCCGCAAGATCCAGCGCTTTCTCTCGCAGCCCTTCAATGTCGCCAAGGTGTTCACCGGGCAGGATGGCAAGATCGTCCCGCTCAAGGATACGATCCGCGGCTTCAAGGGCATTCTCGCCGGCGACTTTGATCACCTGCCTGAACAGGCGTTCTACATGGTCGGCGCGATCGAAGAAGTGGTCGAGAAGGCGAAGACGCTGCAGTAATGGTCAATACGATTCACGTCGACATCGTTAGCGCCGAGGGCGAGATTTTCTCCGGCCCCGCGAAGATGGTGTTCCTGCCGGCGGCGGAGGGCGAGCTCGGCATCGCGCCGCGCCACGCGCCGCTGCTCGCGCTTCTCAAGGCGGGCGAAGTGCGCGTGCAGCCGGTGGAAGGCGATGAGCAGTCTTTCTATGTCGGCGGCGGCGCGCTCGAAGTACAGCCCGCGAAGGTGACCGTGCTCGCCGACACGGCCGCGCGCGCCGCGGATCTCGACGAGGCGGCCGCGCTCGCCGCGCGGCAGCGCGCCGAGGAAGCGCTTGCCGGCAAGATCGACCGGATCGAGCAGGCCGAGGCGTTGGCCGAGCTCGCCCGCGCCGCGGCGCAGCT
>JAYUZI010000146.1:0-8097 GCA_043751915.1 Gammaproteobacteria bacterium
TCGAGGAGGAGATCGGGAAGCTGCGCGCCAGGAGCCAGCAACTCACGCGTTCCATCTTCGCGAACCTGACCCCCTGGCAGATCACGCAGCTCGCGCGCCATCCGCAGCGCCCCTACGCGCTCGATTACATCGCCGCGCTGTGCACCGATTTCCAGGAACTGCACGGCGACCGCATGTACTCCGACGACCTGGCCATCGTGGGTGGCCCGGCGCGGCTCGCAGGGCGGGCGGTCATGCTCATCGGTCACCAGAAGGGGCGGGATACCAAGGAACGCGTGCGGCGCAACTACGGCATGCCCAAGCCCGAGGGCTATCGCAAATCGCTGCGGCTGATGAAGATGGCGGAGAAATTCGCTCTGCCGATCATCACGCTGATCGACACGCCCGGCGCGTATCCCGGTGTCGGCTCCGAGGAACGTAACCAGAGCGAGGCGATCGCGCGGAATCTTTTCGAGATGGCCACCCTCAAGGTGCCGATCATCAGCGTCGTCATCGGCGAGGGCGGGTCGGGCGGTGCACTCGCCATTGGCGTGTGCGACCGGCTGCTGATGCTGCAGTACGCCACTTATTCGGTCATCTCCCCCGAAGGGTGCGCGTCGATCCTGTGGAAGAGCGCCGACAAGAAGGAAGTCGCCGCGGAAGCGCTGAACCTCACGGCCGTGCGCCTCAAAGAGCTGGGGCTGGTGGACGAGGTCCTCAGGGAGCCGCTTGGCGGTGCACACCGCGATCCGGCGGCGATGGCGCGGGTGCTGGGCGAGGCCGTGGAGCGCACGCTGCGTGAACTGGAAGCCCTGCCGCCCGACTCGCTCCTGGAGCGGCGTGACGCGCGTCTGGCCGCCTTCGGAGTGTATTCCGAGAGCGAGACGTGACACGGTCATGAGTGTTGACAGGCCCTAGCGCGCCGGTGGCACCCCCGATTTTTTCTTCTGCCTGGCTGGCGCGACGGGTACGGGAACTGGCCGGCCCGCTGCGTGGCCAGCGGCTGTGCGTCGCCTATTCAGGCGGCGCGGATTCCACCGCGCTGCTGGCGGCGCTGGCGGCGCTGCGAACGCGGTATCGGTGCGAACTGCGGGCGCTCCACGTCAATCATCATCTGCAGCCGGGCGCCGCTGGCTTCGCCCAGGCGGCGCGCGCCAGCGCGCGCCGCCTGGGCGTGCCGTACCGCGTGCTGGATGCGCCGGTGCGCGTCGCCCGCGGTGAGTCGCCGGAAGCGGCCGCGCGCACGGCGCGGTACGCCGCGCTGCGAGCTGCGTTGCGCCCGGGTGAGTGGTTGCTGCTCGCCCAGCACCAGGATGACCAGGTGGAATCGCTCCTCCTGCAGCTGCTGCGCGGCGCCGGCGTCGCGGGGCTCGCGGCCATGCCGGAGCGGGCCGGGCCCATGCTGCGGCCGCTCCTGGATGTGACGCGGGAGCAGCTGCTGGGTTTTCTACGACGCCGCGCGCTTGCCTGGAGCGAGGATCCGAGCAATGCCGATGAGCGCTACGGCCGCAACTTCCTGCGCGCGCGCGTGCTGCCGCTGCTGCGTGAGCGTTGGCCGGGGCTGGGCACCACCATCAGCCGCAGTGCGGCGCTGGCCGCGGAGGCGCAGCGGCTGCTCGCGGCCCGGGCCGACGAGCAGCTGCAGGATGCTACCGACGGGGCTGCCCTGCGTGTGACGGCGCTCCGTCGCCTCGGCGTCGCCGACCGGCGTGGCGCGGTGCGCCGCTGGCTCGAATTGCGCGGCCTGCCCATGCCGGACCAGCGGCGCCTGCAGGAACTGGCCGGACCCTTGCTCCAGGCGCGCCATGACGCGCAGCCGTTCGTCCGCTGGCCCGGGGCGCAGGTGCGGCGGCACGGCGACCTGCTGCATGCTCTGGCAGTGACCTCGGCGGCGCCGCTGTCCGGTGGGACGCCGGGCGCAGGCGGGCCGCGGCATTGGGATTGGCTGCGCCAGCCGCGCCTGGCCCTCCCCGGGGGCGGCCGGCTCGAGTTGCACATCGATGCGCACGGCGATCTGTTGCGAACCGCGCTGCCGGCGCGGGTGAGCGTGGCCTTCCGGGACCTCGACGGCACGGTGGCGGGCTTGCCCGGCGGCAGGCGGCTCAAGCGCTTGCTGCAGGCACGCTCGCTCCCCCCGTGGCAGCGCCACGCCGTGCCGTTGCTCTATGCCCGGCGGCGCCTGCTCGCCGTCGGGGAGTGGTGGCACCTGCCCGCGCTCAATGCCAACGCCGCCGACGCCGTGGCCCAGCGCTGCCGCCTGCGCTGGCACGAGCGCAGCGGGTAATAATTTGAGGCGGCCGCCCAGATTTGTTAATGTGTCTGCCCGTCGTCAGTTCCCGGTTCCGCAACGGAGCCGCTGACAGCACATACGGCGGAATCCCTCGATGACCCGATTCGTATTCGTCACTGGCGGCGTCGTTTCCTCGTTGGGGAAGGGCATCGCCGCCGCCTCGCTCGGCGCCAATCTCGAGGCGCGGGGTCTCAAGGTGTCGATGGTCAAGCTCGACCCCTATATCAACGTCGATCCCGGCACGATGAGCCCGTTTCAGCACGGTGAAGTGTTCGTGACGGCCGACGGTACCGAGACCGACCTCGATCTGGGCCACTACGAGCGCTTCGTGCGCACCACCACCGGCCGGCACAGCAATTTCACCACCGGGCGCATCTACGAGCGCGTCATCGCCAAGGAGCGCCGCGGTGACTACCTCGGCGCCACCGTGCAGGTGATCCCGCACATCACCGATGAGATCAAGCGCAGTATCCGCCTGGGCGCGGGCGACGCCGATGTGTGCATGGTCGAGATCGGCGGCACCGTCGGCGACATCGAATCGCTCCCGTTCCTGGAGGCGATCCGCCAGATGGGGGTCGAGCTCGGCCGCAACCACGTGGTCTACATGCACCTGACGCTGGTGCCCGTGGTCGGTGGCTCGCACGAGATCAAGACCAAGCCGACGCAGCATTCGGTCAAGGAACTGCGCTCGATCGGCATCCAGCCCGATATCCTGCTGTGCCGCGGCCATGCCATGCTGCCGGACGAGCAGCGGCGTAAGATCGCGCTCTTTACCAACGTCGAGGAGCGCGCCGTGATCTCGGCGGTGGACGCCGACGACATCTACAAGATCCCGCTGCTGCTGCACGAGCAGGGGCTCGACGATATCGTGGTCGACAAACTGCGCATCGAAGCGCCGCCCGCCGACCTTTCCGAGTGGCGCCAGGTCGTCAACGCGCGTATCAATACCGACGGCCAGACCGATATCGCCATGGTCGGCAAGTATGTGCAGATCCGTGATTCCTACATTTCACTCAACGAGGCGCTGATGCACGCCGGGCTCAAGACCCGCACCCGCGTGCGCGTGCACTACATCGAGTCGACCGACATCGAGCGCGACGGCGTCGGTTGTCTGGCCGGAATGGACGCCATTCTCGTGCCCGGCGGATTTGGCGAGCGCGGCATCGAGGGCAAGATCCAGGCCGTGCGTTACGCGCGCGAGCAGCGCATTCCTTACCTCGGCATCTGCTTAGGGATGCAGCTGGCGATCATCGAGTACGCCCGCCGTGTACTGGGCTACGCCGACGCGCACAGCACCGAGTTCAATCGCGCCAGCACCCATCCGGTCGTCGGCCTGATTGCCGAGTGGCAGGACCAGGCGCGCGGCGTACAGCAGCGCAGCGAGACTTCGGCGCTCGGTGGCAGCATGCGCCTCGGCGCGCAGGCGGTGCGCCTGGCACCGGGTTCGGTGGCGCGCGAGCTCTACGGGCGTGATGAAATCATGGAGCGGCACCGTCACCGCTTCGAATTCAACAACAACTATCTTGAGCCGTTCCGACGCGCCGGCATGGTTTTTTCCGGCCTGTCGCCGGATGAGCTGGTGGAGATTGTCGAGCTGCCGGGCCACCCCTGGTTCCTGGCGACGCAGTTTCACCCGGAATTCACCTCCACGCCGCGCGATGGTCATCCGCTGTTCAGCGGCTTCGTGCGCGCCGCGCGCGCCTGCCGCGCCGCACAGCTGCCGGCCGTCGCCAGCGCATGAAACTGGCTGGTTTCGAGGTCGGCATCGACCGGCCGCTGTTTCTGATCGCCGGACCCTGCGTGATCGAATCCGCGGCGCTGGTTGAGGAAGTGGCTGGTCGCATGTGCGAGCTGACCGGCGCCATTGGCATGCCCTACATATTCAAGGCCTCCTTCGACAAGGCCAACCGCACTTCGGGCCAGAGCTTTCGCGGCCCCGGGATCGAGGCGGGCCTGAAGATACTCGGCGAGGTGCGCAAGCACTTCAAGGTGCCGGTGCTGACCGATGTGCATGAAGACACGCCGATCGACGAGGTTGCCAGCGTCGTCGACGTGCTGCAGACCCCGGCGTTCCTGTGCCGGCAGACCAATTTCATCCGCCGCGTCGCTGCCGCCGGGCGCCCCGTGAATATCAAGAAAGGCCAGTTTCTCTCGCCCTGGGAAATGCAGCAGGTGGTCGACAAGGCGCGGGCCACGGGCAACGAGACCATCATGGTCTGCGAGCGCGGCTTCAGCTTCGGCTACAACAACCTGATCACCGACATGCGTGCGCTGGCGATCATGCGCGCGACGGGCTGCCCGGTGGTGTTCGACGCCACGCATTCCGTGCAGCTGCCCGGCGCCGGTGCCGGGGTCTCGGGCGGGCAGCGCGAGTTCGTGCCCGTGCTGGCTCGCGCCGCGGTCGCCGCCGGCATCGCCGGCGTGTTCATGGAAACTCATCCGCGGCCGGAGGCGGCGCTGTCGGACGGGCCCAATGCCTGGCCGCTGCAGCGCATGGCGAGCCTGCTTGCCACGCTCGCGGAGCTGGATCGCAACGTCAAGGCCAAGCCCTTCGAGGAAAGCTCACTATGACCCGTATCGCCGAAGTCCACGGGCGCGAGATCATCGATTCGCGCGGCAACCCGACCGTCGAGGCGGAAGTCACGCTCGCCAGCGGCGCGCAGGGGCGCGCGGCCGTGCCCTCGGGCGCCTCGACCGGCTCGCGTGAGGCGGTTGAGCTGCGTGACGGCGACAAGAAGCGCTACCAGGGCAAGGGCGTGCTCAAGGCGGTGAAGAACGTCAACACGGTGTTGCGTGCGGCCGTGGTCGGCCGCGATACCGAAGACCAGGCCGGGCTCGACGCCTGCATGATCGAGCTCGACGGCACCGAGACCAAGAGCCGCCTCGGCGCCAACGCGCTGCTGGCGGTGTCGCTCGCCAACGCACACGCGGCGGCCCGTGAAGCCGGCCAACCGCTGTATCGATACCTGGGCGGCAAGCGCGCGCCACTCCTGCCGGTGCCGATGATGAACATCATCAACGGCGGCGCGCATGCCAACAACAGCCTGGATATCCAGGAATTCATGATCCTGCCGGTCGGCGCGCCTTCCTTGCGCGAGGCGCTGCGCTATGGCGCGGAAATATTCCATACCCTGAAGAAAATTCTCAACGAGAAAGAGCTCAGCACCGCGGTGGGCGACGAGGGTGGTTTTGCGCCCGACCTGCCATCGAACGAGGCCGCGCTCCAGACCATACTGCAAGCCGTGGAGCAGGCCGGCTACAAGCCGGGCAAGGACATCTACCTCGGCCTGGATGTCGCCAGTTCCGAGTTCTTCCGCGACGGCAAATATGAATTCGCGGCCGAACACCGCAGTTTTTCATCGGCTGAATTCAGCCGTTACCTCGCCGATCTCGCCGCGCGCTATCCGATCATCACCATCGAAGATGGCATGGGCGAATCGGACTGGACCGGCTGGTCGCACCTCACCGCTGAACTGGGCCGGAAGCTTCAGCTGGTGGGTGACGACCTGTTTGTGACCAACACCAAAATCCTCGCTGAGGGCATCTCCCGCGGTATCGCCAACGCCATCCTGATCAAGCCCAACCAGATCGGCACGCTGAGCGAAACGATGGCCGCCATCGACATGGCCGACCAGGCGCACTACGCCGCCGTGGTCTCGCACCGCTCCGGTGAGACCGAGGACACCACGATTGCCGACATTGCGGTGGCGACCGCCGCCACCCAGATCAAGACCGGCTCGATGTCGCGGTCCGACCGGGTGGCGAAATACAATCAGTTGCTGCGCATCGAGGAAGCGCTTGGTGCGCAGGCGAAATATGCGGGGCGTGAGGCCTTCCCGGTCAGGATATGATTGACGGGGTATGAATCCGAGCATGAGGTGCCTGCCGTGAAGTGGTTTGCCGCCGCACTGGCCGCCGCGCTGCTGCTGCTGCAGTACCGTGTGTGGTTCTCCGGCGACGGGGTCGCCGAAGTGCTGCGGCTGCGCACGGCCGTGGCAGGCCAGGAGGCCGACAACCAGCGGCTCTCCGATCGCAACCGCCAGCTGGCTGCCGAGGTGCGCGATCTCAAGCAGGGCTACAGCGCGCTCGAGGAGCGAGCCCGCACCGACCTCGGTATGATCGGGAGCAACGAGACTTTCTTCCAGGTGGGGCCCGCCGAACCGGTGGCGCCGGCACCGCTGGCCCCCGGGCCCGATCCCAGCGCTGCCGCTCCTGCCACGCGCACGGCCGCGCGCTGACCGGCGGGTGTGGCCGGTCCAGCGGGCACACGGGATATGCACTATTGGGTGGTGATGCCGGCCGCGGGTAGCGGCCGCCGCTTTGGCGCTGCCCTTCCCAAACAGCATTGGACACTCGGCGACAGCACCGTCCTGGAAAGCGCGCTGCGGCTCTTTGTCGCGGATGAGCGCTGCCCAGCGATTGCCCTGGCGCTGGGCGCGGACGCGTTCGCGGATCCACTGCTGCGTGGCAGGCTGGCCGCAAAGGTGCTGCCGGTGGTCGGCGGCGCCGAGCGGAGCGATTCGGTGCTGTGCGCGCTTGCGGCGCTCGCTGCGCGTGCGCAGGAGTCCGACTGGGTCCTGGTGCACGATGCGGCACGTCCCTGTCTGGGTGCCGACGACCTGGAGCGGCTGCTGGATGCTGGAGCCGGGCATCCGGTCGGCGCGCTGCTCGCCGCGCCCGTCACTGATACGCTCAAGAGCGCCGATGCCGCCTGCTGCTGCGAGCACACGGTGGACCGTGGTGCGCTGTGGCGGGCGCTGACGCCGCAGATGTTCCGCTTCGGGCCACTGCGCGCGGCGCTGGAGTCAGCGCGGGCAGCGGGCCGCGTGCCGACCGACGAGGCGCAGGCCATGGAATGGCAGGGTGCACATCCCTTGCTGGTTGCCGCCGCTGGCAGCAATATCAAGATCACGAGTCGCGAGGACCTGGCGGTCGCCGCGGCCATCATCGCTGCGCGCCAGACAGCAGGGGACCGGTCATGAGGGTTGGATCCGGAATCGACGTGCACGCCTTCGGGCCTGGGGATGCGCTGGTGCTCGGTGGAGTGCGCATTCCCCACAGTCGCGGCGTTGTCGCCCATTCCGACGGCGATGTGCTGTTGCACGCACTGGTCGATGCGCTGCTTGGCGCCGCGGGGCTCGGCGACATGGGCGAACACTTTCCCGACAGCGACCCGCGCTGGCGCCAAGCCGACAGCCGCCAGTTCGTCACCGCCACGATGGCGATGCTCGCGCGCCGCTCCTGGCGTGTGGTGAACGCCGACCTCACGCTCCTGGCGCAGCAGCCGCGGCTCGCGCCCTGGCGCGAGCAGATCCGTCACTCGGTCGCCACCCTGCTGGGCGTGACGCTCGCCGACGTGAGCGTCAAGGCGACGACCACCGAGCACCTGGGATTCCTCGGCCGCAACGAGGGCCTCGCGGCCATGGCCACGGTGCTGATCGACCAGGCCTTGGGGCCTGCCAACACCTAGGGCCTGTTCACACTGACTTCGTCATTGCGTTGCGGCTCCAAATCGCTTCAGGCAAGGCGCGAGGCTCGATGGGTGGTCATTCCACATGAGAGCCGAGCAACGCCGCCTGAAGCGATTTGGAGCGCAACCCGGAGGGACGGGGCCGGGATCGCGCCGGGCTGCGTTGGACCTCCCTCATGTACATCAAGTACATAGCGGTCGACCCGCCTTGCCCGGCGCCATCGCGGCCACCGTCGCATTGACGAAGTCAGTGTGACCAGGCCCTAGCAGGGTGTTGAAAAGCGTTTTCTGAACACATATTTCCGGCTCTTTTGACCAATATGACAACGGCGAATCAACGACTTGCAGGGAGCGCGAC